>JALWQD010000370.1:2406-2812 GCA_026994735.1 Gammaproteobacteria bacterium
CAATGCTTGCTCGGCAAAGCACTTTCTTCTCTGCATAGACCTTATCGAGCGCAGCAATCATCTGCTCAACAACAGGCAATACCGCCACAGCCGTAGGCAAAGCGCTGGGGCCAGAACTGACGGCACGCTGGAGGCGATAGACGATAATCTCAGTCATGTGCTGTAATTGTTCGCTCAAACTATCGTGCATTTCCTGGTCACTGGCACGTCCTTCCAGGGTTGCCTGCATGACTGCCAGCGGTGTCTTCAAGCTATGGGCAAGATCGCTCAGCGAATCACGGTAACGTTGTCGCTGCTGCCGCTCACTGAGCAAGAGTTGATTGAGATTATCCGTCAGCATGCGTAATTCCCGCGGGTAATCGCCGGCGAGCAAAAACTGTCGCCCTTTTTCAATACGTGTCAGCTC
>JALWQD010000371.1 GCA_026994735.1 Gammaproteobacteria bacterium
CCAGGGTGATGTCGACGTTGAGGCACTGCGCCAGGTTCTCGGTCCGCAAACAGCGGGTATTATGCTGACCAATCCATCGACATTGGGCGTCTTTGAACGCAATATTCTTGAGATTGCTGGCATGGTCCATGAATCCGGTGGTTTGCTCTATTATGATGGCGCCAATCTTAATGCCATTTTGGGTAAGGTGCGTCCGGGGGATATGGGTTTTGATGTGATTCATCTGAATTTGCACAAGACTTTTTCGACCCCCCATGGCGGTGGCGGTCCCGGTGCCGGGCCAGTGGGTGTCAGTGAGCGCTTGCGCCCCTTTTTGCCCGTGCCTTTAGTGATGCGTGACGACGATGGCAGCTATCGCTGGATAGAGCGTCATGAGCGGCCGCAGTCGATCGGTCGCTTGTCGGCCTTTGCCGGTAATATTGGCATTCTCCTGCGTGGTTATGGTTATGCGCGCATGCTCGGTCGCGCAGGGATGACCCGAGTGGCTGATTTCGCTACCCTGAATGCCAATTACCTGATGGCACGGCTGGCCGAGGAGGGTTTCCATGTGGCTTTTCCTGAGCGCCGAGCGACACATGAGTTTATTATCAGTTTGCAGCAGGAGGCAAAGACCATTGGCCTCAGTGCCCTTGATATGGCCAAGCGTTTACTCGACTATGGCATGCATGCGCCGACGACCTATTTTCCCTTGTTGGTGCCCGAATGCCTGCTGATTGAACCGACAGAGACCGAGGATCTGGAAACACTCGATATCTTTGTTGACACTGTTGTCAAGATTCGTGACGAGGCGCGTGAAAACCCGGAGATGATCAAGGGTGCACCGCATCATTTGCCCGTTCGGCGTCTCGATGAGGTCCGTGCGGCCCGCTCACCGGATCTTGTCTTTCCGCGGCAGCAGGATGAGGTCTGACGTGTTCTGCTGGTGCCGATGTCTATTGTGTATTAATTAATAACCTAACAGGAAGAGACCGAAATGACAGCATTGATATGTGGTTCCATGGCCTATGACACGATCATGGTCTTCCCTGATCATTTTCGTAAGCATATCCTGCCCGAGAAGGTTCATATGCTCAATGTGTCATTCATGGTTCCGGAAATGCGCCGGGAGTTCGGTGGCTGCGCCGGTAATATTGCTTACAACCTTCATCTGCTTGGTGGCAGTGGCCAGGTGATGGCTACCGTTGGCAAGGACTTTGCCCCTTATGCCGAGTGGTTTGCTGCTCAGGGGATTTCTCGTGAAACGATTCGTGTTATCGATGACAGCTATACCGGGCAGGCCTTTATTACCACCGATCTTGATGATAACCAGATTACGGCTTTTCATCCGGGGGCGATGGCTGAGTCACACCAGAACAAGGTCACTGATGCTGCCGGAGTGACGATCGGGATTGTCTCTCCCGATGGCCGCGATGGCATGATTGCCCATGCGGCCCAGTTTGCCGAGGCGGGGATCCCCTTTATTTTTGATCCCGGCCAGGGCATGCCAATGTTTGACGGTGATGATCTTCTCGCTTTTATCAAACAGGCGAGCTGGTTGACACTGAATGATTATGAGGCCCAGTTGATGACTGAACGTACGGGCCTGAGTCCGGAGCAAATGGCAGAGCGGGTTGATGCTGTTTTTATTACTCGTGGTGCTGAAGGCTCGGATATTTACACGCGTGCGGGCAAGAGTCATGTTGATGTCTTGAAAATCAGTCAGGCGGCAGATCCAACTGGCTGTGGTGATGCTTATCGTGCGGGGCTTCTCTATGGCCTGATGCAGGGCCGCGACCTTGTCGCCACAGCCAGTATTGCCTCCCTGATGGGCGGCGTGAAGATTGAAAGCCATGGCACACAGAATCACCAACCAACACGCGCACAACTCGCCGCCCGTCTGCATGAAAATTACGCAATTAATCTGGATGTTTGACGGTCATCGGAATGCTTGTCAGCTTCGTTCTTGATGGTTCTGTTTTGTCTCTTCGGGATAGTTTTTGCCGTTAAGGGCTGTTAGCAGGGAACGCTTATCAGCCCTTGTTCGTGGTAACAGGCAAACGGCCGGGGTCGAGAGACCGCGCGGGATATATTCCATACTATTGCGGGTTGTTCATGTCGGCAGGTTCTTCAGTGCAGGGTGATTTTCTCGACCAGTTGGTGACCGCAATTGCCGTCAATAGACTGGTTATTGTCAAAGGTGATCGTGGCAGCGGCAAGAGTTATTGCTGTCAACTTCTGATCAATGCAGTTGCCGAGACGGAGTATTGCGCTTATCGCATAGGTCTTCATGCTGCCACTGGCTGTGAAGGCTTGCAGCGAGCGCTGGCACGCTTGAGCAAGACCTCTGCTGTTGTTGTCCCGGATGGGATTCGAGCGACTCTCCAGCGTCTTTCTGCCGATATGGCGACAGCTTCTCCATTGCTCCTGATCGACGATGCCCAGTATCTGTCCCCCTTTGCCTTAAAAGATCTATTACAGGCAGCGGAAGGTTTCCCTAGCCTGACGATTGTTCTCTTTATCGAAGCCCGGATTATGGCAGAACGCCTTGCTTCTGTGTTCCTGGGGCAGTCCGCTGCCGCCAGCTTTGAGCTGCCCCGGCTTGATGACGCGCAAGCCCAGGCGCTTGTGGCCGCGACACAGGGCGAGGCAACACTGGATGATGCCCGGGTGCGCGAATTGCTGCGACGGGCGCACGGGCGGCCGGGTGTTTTGCAGGCCCTGGTGCGCGATGCGCTCGTTTCACAATCGCTTGGGCGGCCTCATGCCCGACCTTTCTGGCAGCGGCCACAGGTCTGGGCCGGCGGGGTGTTGTTATTGTTATTTGTTGTTGGTCTTCGCTTTATCCCTCTCGGACCGCCGCGCCTGTTGACGCCGCTGGCCACTCTTCCTGCCGATAAAAGTGACGTGGCGGGAGAAAATGAAGCGGCGGAAAATATGACTGCTGTTTCGGGGCAGGCCATTGTTCATGGTGATAGGGTTCATGCTTTGGTGAATGTGCCATCGCCGCAAGTGGTCGAGGAGACAATGGTTCCTGGTTTCCCGTCGCCGCTTCGTTCAGGCAATAATTCTCCAATGCATAATAAGCAGCCGTCAACGCCGACTGCAGTTGCTGTACTGTCGGAGCAAGCATTGCCTGAGGGCGAAAAAGCGCTGAGCGAGAAGTTAACGGATAGCGCCAAGATACTACCGGTTTCGGACGAGTCTTTTCGTGGCGAAGACTGGATTAAGCAGCAAGCGGCTGGCGATTACACTATTCAAATCATCAGTTTCAATAGCCAGCAAGAAGTCTATCGCTACATGCGCCGCCGCCACCTTGAAAAAAAGGCCGCTTACCTGCGAACCCGTTTTCGCGCCAAACCACTGTATCTCATCGTTTATGGCCACTATCCCAGTTTGGCGGCGGCGAAAAAAGCCCTGCCTTCATTGCCGGCCAGTTTACGTCGCTATCAGCCATGGGTGCGGCAATTTTCCAGTCTTGTCCGTCTGATTGACAAGGCGCAGCAACCCTTGCCTGCTACGGAAGCCAAGCCTGCCGTACCCGCACCCGCCTTGCCCGATACCGCACCAGAGGTGCGAGCGCCAACCGAGGCTGAACAGCTGTTCTGAAACGGCCGTTTACAAGCCATAAAAAAGGCGCATCCGTGTCATGGGTGCGCCTTTTTACCCCGGTCCGTACAGATGCAGCCAGGCGTTTTGCCGTTTTGTTTAGCTTTTCTTGCCTTCGATCAGTTCATGAATCAATGGCGCCAGGATGATTTCCAGAGCCAGACCCATTTTCCCGCCAGGGACAACAATTGTATTCGGGCGAGACATCCAGGAATCATGCAGCATTGACAGATAATAAGGGAAATCGACCCGGCTCGGATCGCGGAAGCGGATGACCGTCAGGCTTTCATCCGGCGTAGGAATATCACGGGCGATAAACGGGTTCGAGGTGTCAACGACAGCGACACGCTGGAAGTTGACATCGGTTTGTGAAAACTGGGGAGTAATGGTGCTGACGTAGTCAGGCATGCGTCGGAGGATCGTATCGGTTACGGCTTCGGCAGAATATCCACGCTGTGCGGTATCACGATGAATCTTCTGGATCCACTCGAGGTTGACAATAGGAACAACGCCGACCATCAGATCAACCCATTGGGCGATATTGATATCACCATTGACGACGCCACCGTGGAGACCTTCGTAGAATAGCAGGTCACTGTTAGCAGGCAGGTCTTCCCAAGGCGTAAAGGTGCCTGGTTCTTGTTTGTAAGGAGCCGCTTCCTTGTCATCATGAAGGTATTTACGGCTTTTGCCGGTGCCAGTTTCAGAATAGCATTTGAACAGTTCTTCAAGCTTGTCGAGAATATTTGCTTCGATGCCGAAGTGACTGAGGTTTTCACCGCGATCATGTGCTTCTGCCATGGCGACTTTCATGCCAGCCCGGTCATAGCGGTGAAAGGCATCCCCTTCAATGATGACGGGTTCTTTGTTTTCACGACGAAAAATATGTTCAAAGGCATTTTTAACGGTCGTAGTGCCTGCGCCGGAAGAGCCGGTAACGGCAATGATAGGGTGTTTGGCTGACATGCTGTTCTCCTCAAATGGATCAAGAATTAGGCTGTCCAAGGGTCGCCCGGGCGACCACACGGTATTTTGGATACCGTTTATAATGACTGTCTCAGCAGCTTGTTATTATGTCAGGTAGCGGGCATTTCGTCGCTGCCTACCTGTGGTTAGTCGGTCTATTGGATCAAATCGGCGCTGATGTGGCAAGTTGTCTGCTGCAGAAGTTAATTGCTGAGGTCGATGCGCAGTGTTTGCAGCTGTCCATTGCGCCTGATTTGCAGGTTTGCCGCTGGCGATTGAGCAAGGCCGCGCAAGGCGGTCATAGCCTTTGCCGGAGTATCGAGACGAATACCATTGATGCGGGTGACGATATCACCATTTTGCAGGCCTGTGCGCTTGAACAGGCTTCGATCGCGTCCCGGCCGCAGTCGATAGCCGATGAATTGACCCCGATTGGTGTATGGCTCAACACTGAAGACATTGAGTAGTTGTTGCGGGTTGCGGAGAATTTGCTGGCGCAAGCCGGCAAGACTGCCTTGATGGGTTGTATTGCCTTGTCTGAATGTATTGTTTGTCGTTTCTTTTGCCGGTAAGCCAAGTTCCTGACGCGGTAATTTGAGCTTTTCCAGCCGACCGCTGCGTTTGAGCACGACGTGATCCTTGTGTATCGATTGCAGGACGGCCCCACCGGGGACCGTTGCACCTGTCGTATAGTAGGATTGCTGGCCATTCGCAGTGGCAATGATCGCGCCACCTTGGCCCGCTGTGGCAGAGCTGACGATGCCGCGCAGCGTCAGGTTAAGGCGTGTTTCGGGCAGCGGTTGGGTAATGGGCAAGGTAGCTTTTGGGCGCCGTGCGGCATTGCCAAATAAATGCCAGCGGGCAATGTTCCAGTTCTGTTCAGGTTGAGTCTTGTTGGGGCTGCCAGTTAGCGATGAGGTTTGCTGCTGTGGCAGTGTCTGGCGTGGCGACAGCGTTGTCTCTGGCAGTAATTGCCAGGTAAGTTGGGCCAGATTGACCATCAGTAGTGTCAGCAGGAGCAAGTTGCTGGCAAGCAGTAGAGGACGAGCCAGGTCTGTATATTGGCTGTAGCGGCGGCTGATGGCTTCTAGCATCGTCTGAGGTGGCTATCCATCGGGGAGGGTGGCTGGTTACCAGCTAAAGAGTGTCCAGCTGGGAATAAAGAGATTTTCATCGAGTTCGGGGCGGTGGCTGTCGAGCGTGCCATCGCCATTGCTGTCAATGAGGTAGTAAGCGTGGCCTTTGTCCGGTGTGATTTTGATCATATAGAGCCGACCGGCAATGCGGTATTCTTCAATGCGTTGATCGTCGCGTTCGGTAATCGTAATTTCCGGTGTTTCTTTTTTTGCTGTTCGAGAGCGATCAGGGTTGGCACTGACAAGGGCCGACGAAAGCAGGAGAGCAAACCAGAGCAGACTGCAGCTGAGCAGGCGAGATAACGGCGCGTCAGAGATCAAGCAGTTTCTCCTGCTCTTCGCATGAAGGCGTAAAGCTGCGTTGTTCATAATAGCGGAAGATGGCATCAATCACTTCCTGGGGTTCATTGAGAACCTGAATAAAATTGAGGTCTTCGGCATCGATGACACCGTGGCTTACCAGGGTATTGTCGAACCAGTCCAGCAGACCTTTCCAGAATTCAGAGTCTACCAGAATTATCGGTATGCGGCGTGTGCGACCGGTTTGCACGAGAGTAAGGATTTCTGCCATTTCATCCAGTGTGCCAAAGCCACCGGGAAGAACGACGTAGGCAGAGGCATATTTAACGAACATGACCTTGCGGGAAAAAAAATGACGGAAGCGCAGGGAGATGTCCTGGTAGGCGTTTGCTGATTGTTCTTTTGGCAGATCGATGTTGAGGCCGATGCTGGGGGATTTGCCACGATATCCACCTTTGTTAATTGCCTCCATAATGCCCGGACCGCCACCGCTGACGACACTGAAGCCGGAGTTGGAGAGTAAATGGGCGATTTCTTCAGCCAATTGATAATGGCGATGACCTTCCTTCGTACGCGCTGAGCCAAAGAGACTGACGGAAGGCTTGATACGTGCCAGCCGTTCAAAGCCATCAACAAACTCAGCCATGATCTGGAATATTTTCCAGGATTCACGTGTCAGTTCAGTATCATCCATGGGCTGTAGCCCGGGATGACGAGCGCGTTGTTGTTCGTTCATGGCTACCTCAATGGTTATCGATCTGGTTGCTGATGATCGCCTTGCTTGTGCATGGCAAACAGCATTGTGGCACTTGGGCCTTGACGCTGACGTAGTATACTCGGCGCCTAATTGTCGTTCCTGACGAGTACAGTACAGCCATGAATGTTCCGCAAACTGCCAATGAACGGTTAATCCTGGTCGATGGCTCCTCATACCTATATCGTGCTTTTCATGCCATGCCTGAACTAACGAATGGTCAGGGTGAGCCAACGGGGGCCATTTATGGGGTCGTCAATATGCTCCGGACGTTGCTGCGACAGTACCCCGATGATCATGTTGTTGTTGTGTTTGATGCCCCAGGAGAGAATTTCCGCCATCGTCTTTATGCTGATTACAAGGCCAATCGGACAAAAATGCCGGACGAATTACGCCAGCAAATAGCGCCCTTGCATGCCTTGGTCGAGGCCATGGGCCTGCCTTTGCTGATGGTCGATGATGTCGAGGCTGATGATGTCATCGGTGCGCTGGCGAGTCAGGCCAGTGCCCTGGCAATGCAAACGTTGATTTCAACCGGTGACAAGGACATGGCCCAGTTAGTCAATGACCGTGTTGGATTAATCAACACCATGACCGGGGAGTCACTGACGCCGGCAAAGGTTGAAGAAAAGTTTGGTGTCAGGCCGGAACAGATTATCGATTTTCTCGCACTCACTGGCGATACTTCCGATAACATTCCGGGGGTGCCCGGAGTGGGGCCGAAAACGGCGGCAAAATGGTTACGTCAATTTGGCGATCTTGATCAGCTGATAGCCCGTGCTGATGAGGTTGGCGGCAAGGTTGGTGAGCGATTGCGTTTACATTTACAGCAGTTGCCGCTGTCACGGCAACTGGCAACGATCAATTGCCAGTTGGAAGGATTGCCGGCACCAACATTGCTGTCCCGGCGCAGGGAAGATATTGCCGCCTTGGGCAAGCTTTATAAAACGCTGGGTTTCCGTCGCTGGCTGGCCGAGCTGGAAGACACTGACGACGTCGTTACTAGCGCATCATCAGGCGGAGACTATGATTTGGTCCTCGATTCTGCTGGGCTTGATGTCTGGCTCAAACGCCTGGCGACAAGCTCTTGTCTTGCTGTCGATACAGAAACAACAAGCCTGGATTGCCTGACGGCGGAGCTGGTCGGCATTTCTTTGGCTGTGACGACTGGAGAGGCTTGTTATATTCCTTGTGGCCATCGTTATCCGGGGGCACCGAAGCAGCTTGAACGCCAATATCTGCTTGCTGCACTGCGCCCCTTTTTGGAAAATCCGCAGCTGGCAAAGGTTGGGCAAAACCTGAAATATGATTTACGCATTTTGTCTGAACACGGGCTGACCTTGCGCGGGCTGCGTTTTGACACCATGCTGGAATCCTATGTTCTCGACAGTACGGCCGGTAACCACGATATGGATTCTCTCGCGCGTCGTTATCTAGGTCTCAAAACGGTCAGTTTTGAGGAGATTGCCGGCAAAGGTGCGAAGCAGCTGACCTTTGACCAGGTCCCGCTTGAGCAGGCCGCTCCTTATGCCGCTGAAGATGCCGATATAACGCTCCGTTTGCATCAGGCCCTTTTCCCGCGCCTGCAGGCTGAGCCCGCCATGGAGCAGGTATTTACTGCTATTGAAATGCCGTTGCTCGCTATTTTGGCCGCCATGGAAGGACATGGTGTTTTGATCGATGGGGATTTGTTGCGCCTTCATGGCAGCGAGCTGGCAGAACGTTTGCAAGCGCTTGAAAAACAGTGTGCTGAGGTGGCGGGAATAGCCTTTAACCTGGCCTCGCCAAAGCAGATTCAGGAAGTGCTCTATGAGCGTCTGGGCTTGCCTGTGCTGAAAAAGACGCCCAAAGGACAACCATCGACAGCCGAATCAGTGTTGGCTGAATTGGCCGCAGACTATGCTTTGCCGCGCCTGATTCTTGAACATCGCTCATTGAACAAGCTCAAATCAACGTATACGGACAGTTTGCCGCTGCAGATTCATCCGCGCACTGGCCGAGTCCATACGTCATACCATCAGGCCGTGACTGCGACGGGGCGGCTCTCTTCGAGTCAGCCTAACCTGCAGAATATACCCGTGCGTACGGCAGAAGGGCGACGGATACGCCAAGCCTTTATTGCCCCCGAAAATTACCGTCTTGTAGCTGCCGATTATTCACAGATCGAGCTGCGTATTCTGGCTCATCTGTCTGCCGATGAGGCGCTCTGCCAAGCCTTTCAGAAAGGCGAAGATATCCACCGGGCGACTGCTGCCGAGATTTTTGCCGTGGCGCTGGATGCGGTGACGAACGAGCAACGACGGCGCGCAAAGGCGATCAACTTTGGCCTGATTTATGGCATGTCCGCCTTTGGGCTTGCCCGGCAATTGGATATCGGTCGCGCAGAAGCGGCCGATTATATGAAGCTCTATTTTTCACGCTATCCTGGTGTCAAGGGGTTTATGGACGCAACGCGTGAGCTGGCGCATGAAAAAGGCTATGTAGAGACCCTTTTTGGGCGTCGTCTTTATTTGCCGGACATTCATTCACGTAACGGCCAGCGTCGGCAGTATGCCGAAAGGGCGGCTGTCAACGGGCCAATGCAGGGGACTGCTGCTGATATTATTAAACGTGCGATGTCTCTTTGTTTTGCCGATGTCGTCAGCCAGGTCGAGGATACGGCTCTGGTCATGCAGGTTCATGATGAACTGGTTTTTGAAGTTGCTGTTGATATGCTCTCTGAGCGGATTGATGCGATTCGTCGGGCAATGGTATCCGCTGCTGAATTGAATGTACCGATGGTGGTTGATATTGGTACGGGTATGAACTGGGACGAAGCACATTGAACTTTCTGATATTGAGCGAGTCCTATCCTGTAGATACGAATGATTTCATTGCGAATATGTCCCCCTCCTCGTCCGCCTCCCATTGGGCGAGGAACACCGCCCGGCAAACCCCAAGCCGGGATATCGTTGGCCCCAGCATCCCTCCCTCTTTAGCTGGGGCTTTTTTTTGTCTGTGATTTGTCCATTCAAGGGATTTTCTGGCCAGGTTTTTCTTCTGCGATGTGTTTTTTCAGCGCGCAGGGTACGCTCAGGCATCACTGGCAGCGTTGCTTTCTGTCGCTGTGGCAAACCAGCTCTCAATGGTTTGATAGGCTTCATCAAGGCCGGTACGTTTGAGGGAAGAAAAGGTTTGTACGGTGATGGCCGGGCTGTCGACAAGCATCTTGCGCGTGCCATGCAAGGCTGCTGAAGCAGCAGCCTTGCTCAGCTTGTCACTTTTTGTCAGCAGGATATGTCCGGGCAGTTGAGCCTGGCAGCACCAGTCAAGGATTAATTCGTCACCACTGGCGATACCGCGGCGGATATCGATGATGATGATTAACCCGCGCAAACTCTGTCGTTTGAGGAAATAGGCTTCCATCAGTGGTCGCCAGGCTTGCCGGAGCCGCTCCGGAACTTTGGCATAGCCATAGCCTGGTAAATCGACGATGCGTTGGTCGCTGTCATTTATGCGGAAAAAATTTACCTGCTGGGTGCGCCCAGGCTGTTTGCTCGTACGGGCGAGTGAACGTTGGCCTGTGAGTGTATTAATGGCACTTGATTTGCCCGCATTCGAGCGGCCGACAAAGGCGATTTCAGCGCCAGTATCATCAGGGAATTGATAGCCATTGCCAGCCCCAAGCATGAAATGCAGAGGATAACGATAGAGTCGGCACTGCTGTTTTTTGTATTCTTGCGGCGCACTCATGTTTGTTTTCAACGCTTGCCTTTACCAAAGATATAGCGCGTCAGGTTGACCTCATCGGTACTTACCCGGCGGAAGAGTCGATCAAGGCTGATAATGGCATGTTCGAGAATATTGACGGCGATGTAGGGGTGTTCGATGCGAATGCGCTCATACATCGGTCGGGTCAGGCAAAGTAGACGAGCGCCTTTGCTGCCTGCACGCATGCTGAGCAGGCGGGGTTCTTTGTCAAAGAACGACATTTCACCGATCATTTCACCTTCAAGTAAACGGCCGATCTCGGTCTCACGGTTGTTTTCAGCATGAAACAGGCCGACTTCGCCACCGATGATGAAGTACAGCTGGTTGCCAATTTCACCGACATCGGCAATGGTTGCATCACGGTCGTACTCAACCAGCTCGGTGTATTCCAGCAAGATTCTGATTTCCTTGACGGTCAAGGTTTCGCAGAGGTACTGGTGATTGAGTAGTTCGAGGAGATCAATGTCATTCATATCCCTGGCCTTCCTTCTTTCTGAGAGATAAACGCGTGGCCCTGCAGCACTGTAAGAT
>JALWQD010000372.1 GCA_026994735.1 Gammaproteobacteria bacterium
GTCTTGATTTGTGCCAGTGCTTCTGCCAGTTCAGATTCGGCCTGGGCATAATCAAACTCGCCCGCCTTGTCCTGTAACTGCTGTTCGGCACGTTCCTTGGCCTCGATTGCCGCAGCCTCATCGAGATCATGTGCGCGCACAACCGTATCAGCAAGCACGGTCACAACATGGGGCTGAACCTCAAGCATACCACCGGAGACATAATAGTCATCTTCGCCTTCGCTCGTCTTGACGCGCACTTCCCCTGGCTTCAACTGCGTCAGGAGCTGTGTATGATTGGGCAAAATACCCAGATCACCCATCACACCGGGCGCAAAAATCATTTCTGCACTGCCAGAGAATATCTCCTCTTCCGCACTGACTATTTCAACATGCATGGTCTTGGCCATATGACAACTCCTTACCAGTACGACTTAGATTGTCTTCGCCTTCTCGATAGCTTCATCGATCGTGCCAACCATGTAGAAAGCCTGTTCAGGCAAGTGGTCACACTCACCATCAATAATCTTGCGGAATGCGGAAATTGTATCCTTCAGGGACACGTATTTACCCGGAGATCCGGTAAAGACTTCGGCGACAAAGAATGGCTGGGAAAAGAAACGCTGGATTTTACGTGCGCGGGTAACAACCAGCTTATCTTCTTCTGACAGCTCGTCCATACCCAGAATGGCAATAATATCCTTCAGTTCTTTATAGCTCTGCAATGTCCCCTGAACAGTACGCGCAACATCATAATGCTCCTGCCCAACAACCAAGGGATCAAGCTGGCGACTTGTTGAATCAAGAGGATCGATGGCCGGATAGATACCCAGCTCGGCAATCTGTCGTGACAACACCACGGTTGCATCCAGATGAGCAAACGTCGTTGCCGGCGAGGGATCGGTCAAATCATCGGCGGGAACGTAGACAGCCTGAATCGACGTGATCGAGCCCGTTTTGGTCGAGGTAATCCGCTCCTGCAACATACCCATTTCTTCGGCCAGAGTCGGCTGATAACCGACCGCAGATGGCATACGCCCGAGCAGTGCTGAAACCTCGGTTCCGGCGAGGGTATAACGATAAATGTTATCAATAAACATCAGGACGTCACGGCCTTCATCACGGAATTTTTCTGCGATCGTCAATCCCGTTAAAGCGACACGCAGACGGTTGCCTGGAGGCTCATTCATCTGACCATAAACCAGGGCTACCTTGTCGATAACATTCGAGTCGGTCATTTCGTGATAGAAATCGTTACCTTCACGAGTACGCTCACCGACGCCGGCAAAGACAGAATAGCCGCTGTGTTCGATGGCAATATTACGAATCAATTCCATCATGTTAACGGTCTTGCCAACACCGGCACCGCCAAACAGGCCAACTTTGCCGCCCTTGGCGAAGGGACAGAGCAGATCAATAACCTTGATACCCGTTTCCAGCAGATCGGCACCGCCAGACTGTTCGTCATAACTGGGTGCTTTGCGGTGGATTGCCCAGCGCTCTTTCTCGCCGACAGGGCCTTTCTCATCAATCGGGTTCCCGAGCACATCCATAATACGGCCGAGCGTTTCAACACCGACAGGAACACTGATCGGCGATCCTGTATTGCTGACATCCTTGCCGCGCTGAACACCGTCGGTGCTACCCATGGCAATCGTCCGCACGATGCCGTCACCGAGTTGCTGCTGCACTTCCAGTGTCAGATTAATATCATCAACCAGCAGGGCATCATAAACCTTGGGCATCGATCCCTTGGGGAATTCGACATCGACCACGGCTCCGATAATCTGTACGATTTTACCTGAACTCATTGCTCTTCCTCTCAATCAAAAATTACGCATTCTTATATCGTCTCAGCATCACTCTCGGGACTGAACGATCAAACAGCGGCGGCACCACTAACGATCTCGGAGATCTCCTGAGTAATGGCTGCCTGTCTGGCTTTGTTGTAGATCAACTGTAAATCGTTGATCAAGTCGCCGGCATTATCGGTGGCTGCTTTCATGGCCACCATTCGGGCTGCCTGCTCACAGGCGGCGTTTTCAACAACGCCCTGATAGACCAGCGATTCCACATAGCGGACAAGCAGAGCATTAATAATCTCTTTGGCTTCAGGCTCGTAGATATAATCCCAGTGGTGCTTTAATTCCTCATCCTCAACGGGAGGAATTGGCAGTAACTGAACAACCTTCGGCTCTTGCGTCATGGTGTTAACGAAGCCATTGTATGCCAGATAGACACGGTCAATCTTGCCTTCATCATAAGCATCCAGCATGACTTTCACTGTGCCCAGTAATTCGGTCAATCGTGGCCGATCACCAAGCTGTGCAACCTGAGCCAGAATATTGCCATTCAATCGGGCAAAGAAATTTGCGGCCTTGCCACCGATTGTCGCCAGATCAATATCAATCTTGGCCTCATCTTTGCCTTTCATCTGCCGGATAATTTCCCGGAAGAGGTTATTATTCAAGCCACCGCAGAGTCCACGGTCAGATGAAATAATAATGTAACCTGCACGTTTTTCTTCACGCTCTTCAAGATAACTGTGCCGAAACTCAGGGTGTGACATACCAAGATGACCGACCACACTCTGAATTTTTTCAGCATACGGGCGTGAACCATTCATCAGGTTCTGCGCTCTACGCATCTTGCTTGCCGCAACCATTTCCATGGCTTTGGTAATCTTTTGCGTATTCTTGATACTTGCGATCTGTACGCGTATTTCCTTGCCGACTGCCATGACAGGCCTCCCGTACTACCAGACGCTACTCGACTTGAAAGACTCCAGTGCCGTACGTAATTCACCGGCAATGGCATCATTG
>JALWQD010000373.1 GCA_026994735.1 Gammaproteobacteria bacterium
GGGAAATAGAGCTCATTGAAGGTTGGCGCCTTGAAAGCTGTGCCATAGCTGGCGGTCAGGCGCGGACCGTGTTCGAGTCGATAACCCCAGGCGAGGTTGCCTGTGGTGTGGTTACCGAATTGCTGGTTGTCGTCCTGGCGCAGGCTGACCTCAAGGTCATTTCGACCCAGTGCGACCTGATAGAGCGCGAACAAGGCCGTATTGGTACGCTCCGTCACCGTGTAGGCCGTATCGCTGTCCACTGCATCCTTGAGGTAATCGATGCCTAGCGTCAGGTTCTGCTGGTCGCTCAGTGCGATGGCATCCTGCAGGCTGGCGCTATCACGCGTGCTATTGAAACGGCTCTTGAAGGTGCCGTTGAGCAGGTTGTCCGACTTGTCCTCGTTGCGGCCCAGGGTCAGTGAAAGTTCGCCCCAGCGCGCATCGTCAGGCGTGTAACGCAGCGCCGCACCGCCAACAAACTGCACCGTCCGGGTGGCATTGACAAAGCTGCCATCGAAGCTCGAATCGCTGGCGGAGCGCAACACGTGCAATTCAACGTCAAGCCGCTTCATCGCCTGGAAGCCGGCCCGGAATGAGGCCGCGTTGTTCTCATAGCCGTCGCTGTCCGGCTCGCTCGTAAAGCAGCCGGCGAAGGCCGTCCCGGCCGCCGGATCGCAGCTATTGAAACCGTTTGTCCGCTTGCTGCTGAGAGAGAGGTTGAACCAGCCCCGCTCGTCACCGCCCTGCAGGCCGGTCTCGACGGCTGCCGTATCGTAGCGACCCATACGCAGATTCAGATTGGGGCGCACCGGGCCCTTGCCGTGGCGCGTGAAGATCTGGATGACGCCACCGATAGCCTCCGAACCGTAAAGGCTGGAACGTGGGCCACGGACGACCTCGATGCGATCGATCAAGGACAGCGGGATGTCCTGGAAGGCGGTTGTGCCGGAGGTTACGGAACCAACCTTGATACCATCGATCAGAACCAGGACCTGATCGGATTCGGTGCCGCGCAGAAAGACCGAAGTAACCTTGCCGGCGCCGCCGGAATTACTGATGGCCAGCCCCGGGACCTTGTTGAGGACCGCTTCCAGGGACCGGCTCTGGCTGGCCTCGATGTCTCCCCGGGTGATGACAGTGACTGGCGCCAGCGATTTCTCGATATCCTCTGCCGTACGGCTGGAGGTGACGACGATGGTCATTGGCTGCTGCGGTGCCGCCATCAGGGCCTGCACTACCAGAAAATATCCGAGAAAAGACAGAAGGGTTGTACGTTTGTTCACAATCGTTCTCCCACACGCTCACCCGCGTGATAAATATAATGAATGAGCAGCGCGGGGGAGAGAGAAGAAAGGACCGGTGCGACGGGGCGCGGGGTCTCAGTCCACGCACCGCCCACCGCAATGCCCGCTGTTCGCTAAAGGCCGGTCTCCGGACTCACGAGCAGGTTCACAGGCTGTTGAAAAACCTTCATACGGCACAATCCGGTGTTAAAAATCGTTTCAAAATACTCATGTGCGGGTGTACACACGGCACTTTCTCACCAATTTTTTCCTTAGTCTTGCGCGCGTTTGAAACTTTTCCCACAGCCTGCGAGACTCAGATCATCCACCTTCCCACGTCTAGGCGCAGTGGTGTGTCGAATGATCCTGACTCGTTTACCGTTGCGGGGGCAGTGTCGGAATTGTTTAAAAACGCACCGACTTCCCGTTTCATCCCCTAAGGGACACCTGTAGCGGGAGCCGAGTATAGGGATAGGGCAAGCTGGATGCAACACTAATTTTCACCCTGTCCCCCGTTTGCTTCATCCCATCCCCGTGTGAGCGGTATGGCTTGCTAAGAATCATCCACGATACACAGAATTCCTCCAGAAGGAACTCATGAAAAAGAGCAAAACATTACTTTCCTGACAGTCAAATTGCGCAAACAATATTGCCAAGCTGTTCGGTCAGTTTCATGTTCTCACGATAATCGATAGACAAGACAAGCAGACTCGGTCCATCCTCAGCAAATGCTGTTTGCAGTACACTCTGCAGCTTGCTGCTATTTGACACTCTGTGACCGTGCCAACCGAAAGCCTGTGCCAGCTGCATCCATTCCGGATTTGTAAAACTCAAATCAGTGTGATGCCCAAATTGACTTTGTTGTTTCCAGGCAATCAAACCGTAGGCATGGTCTTCCCAGACCATCACAACAATATTGCTGTGCAAGCGTTTGGCCGTTTCCATTTCTTGCACATTCATCATAAAACCGGCATCCCCGCAAATCGCCAGAATCTGCCGTTGTGGGTAAATCAACGCTGCGCCAATGGCACCGGGCAAAGCAAAACCCATCGAACAGAAACCATTTGGAATAAGACAGGTATTTGGTTCATGACACTGATACTGGCGGGCTATCCACATCTTATGGGCGCCCACATCAGAGAGCAGAATATCCTCCCGCCCCATCACCTGACGGACATCGGCCAACACCTTCTGGGGACGAATGGCTGGTTCGGTTTTATCGCTGGCATATTGCATCAATTCCAACTGCATCTGCTGACGTATCGCATATTGCCGGGACAAATTGCGTTCGACCGGACCCAAGCGCTCAATATCATTATTAATCGCCTGCAGGGTGTGGTTCAAATCACCAATCAACTCCAGTTCAGGCTGATAATATTCATCAATTTCTGCCGCTTGAAAAGCAATATGAATAATGTGCTTGTCCCCTTCCGCATTCCATAACTGCGGATGATACTCAACCATGTCATAGCCCAGTGTAATCACCAGATCAGCAGCATCGAGGGCACAAACAACGACATCTTTTGTCTGCAGGCCAATGGTATAGAGACAATAATCGGCATCGGCATCAACACAGCCTTTGGCCATAAAAGTGTTAATCACACCGATGCCACTAACATCACAAAAACGACGTAGTTCACGACTCGCATTCTGGCGCACACAGCCATTCCCAACCAAGATAATTGGCTGCTGGGCATTCCTGATCAGGGTGAATGCCCTCTCGATTTGATCGGGATCGGCAACAGGGCGGTGATAACGATACGGCTGCATCGGCCAGGCATCAGTTGCCAGCTTGGCCACATCTTCAGGCAGTTCAATATGACATGCCCCAGGCTTTTCACTGCGTGCCAGACGCACGGCCTTGCGGACGATCTCGGGAACTGATGCCGGATGGCGAATCGAGGTGGCCCACTTGGTCACCGGTTTGAACATACTCACCACATCCATAATTTGATGCGATTCCTTATGCAGTCGTGTCGTTGCTCCCTGCCCCGTCAATACCAGCATTGGGGCATTATCCATATTGGCGTTAGCGACACCGGTGATCAGATTGGTCGCACCTGGCCCAAGCGTCCCCAAACAGGCGGCCGGATTCCCCGTCAGACGACCGTATGCTTCCGCCATAAAAGCAGCCCCTTGTTCATGTCGAGTGAGGATAAAGCGGATCGATTGTGACTGTTCCAGTGCCATCATAAAATCGGCGTTCTCCTCGCCCGGAACACCAAAAATATATTCAATACCTTCCGCCTCCAGACAACGCACCAATAATTCCGATGTTTTCATCACATATCCCTTGCTTCAATTCAAAACGTATCCTACTGTCGTGGACAGGACGTCATTATTCACTCCTTTGGCATACCGTGGGGATAGCCAAACTTGGCTGCGGGATAAAGCTTGTGCAGTCCCGTGCTAGTACCGTCAGCAGTCACCACCCGGGCATGGTGCCGTTGTAACTGGCGAGGACTTTTTACGCCGCAGGCATGTGCAATAACGCCTATATCATGGCGCATATTTTCAACATACTGCGCTACACGCACCGATTTATCCTCAGGATCAAGTCCGTGTTGCAAGCGCTTTTGGTGCGTGGTAATGCCCGTCGGACAGGTATTTTTATGGCACTGCATAGCCTGGATACAACCCAGAGCAAACATAAAACCGCGTGCCGAGACAATAAAATCCGCCCCCATGCACAAGGCCCACGAAACCCCTGAAGGTGTAATCAGCTTGCCCGAGCAAATAACCCGTACGCGATCACGCAATCCGTAGGCCTGCAGATGATCAATCAGCAATGGCAGGCTTTCCTTCAGCGTCATACCCATAAAATCCATCAACGGCTGAGGGGCGGCACCAGAACCGCCATCGGCGCTATCAAGAGTGATAAAATCCGGTGCCGCATGATCACCGCGCCGTTTAATTTCATCAAACAGCTGATCCAGGACTCCGCAGCCCCCCAGCACCAGCTTGAAACCGACTGGCTTGCCGGTGATCTCTCGGATATGAGCAACCATATCCAGTAGTTCACCCGGACTATCAATCTCAAGATGCCGGTTCGGACTAATTGAATCCTGACCTTCAGCAATGCCACGAATGGCAGCAATTTCAGGTGTCACTTTCTTTGCCGGCAGAATACCTCCCTTGCCCGGCTTGGCCCCCTGGCTGAGTTTGATTTCAAACATCCTGACCTGTTCAATAGCCGCAAGTTCACGTAATTTAGCCTCGGAAAGATGTCCCTGCTCATCGCGGACACCGTATTTCGCAGTCCCAATCTGCATGACAATATCGCAGCCACCTGATAAATGATGCGGTGATAAGCCACCTTCCCCCGTATTCATCCAACAACCGGCTCTAGCCGCCCCCTGCGACAACGCCTGGACAGCCACTTTCGATAACGCGCCGTAACTCATGCCGGAGATATTGAACAGGCTAGCGGCGGCAAATGGCTGCCGGCAATCAGCCCCGATCACCATCGCCTGCACCGGCACGGCATCGACTTCCAGCGTTGGGTAAGGACAATTCACAAAGGAAATACTCCCCAAGGCATTGACATCGCGCGTCGAACCAAACGGGATCGTACTGTCCTGATTTTTGGCCGCACGGTAGACCCAATCGCGGAATGCCCTGTTAAAGGGCATTTCCTCACGATCCATGGCAAAGAAATACTGGCGAAAGAATGTTCCCAAATGCTCAAAAACAGCACGAAACCGCCCGATCAATGGATAGTTTCGACGCACGGCATCACGACGCTGGGTAACATCGGCAATAAACATCAGCAACAGCGCCAACAGTACAAGAGCAAGTACAATCAATAGTAGTGCAGACAAGCCATTATAAATACTTCCCATAACATCACTGGACATCGAATCGCCCCCCCAACCTGTGTCAGGAGTAAGTCGTGATGTCCCTCTTCGGCTTACAAGACCAGAGTCTTTAGGCGAACAGCACAGCTTCACAGTCAGGCACCAAAAGGCATACAATTGTTGCTTGCACTTAGCAGGAGTCTGCCTTGAAAAGCCGCTACCACGGACAAACCGGATTCAACCACAAGCGCCAGCCCAGCCTCGGCGTCGTCATCGTCAATCTGGGTACACCCGATGCCCCCACCGCTTCAGCATTACGACATTACCTGGCTGAGTTTCTTGCCGACCCTCGTGTCGTCGAGATCCCTGCCTTACTGTGGAGAATCATTCTTCACGGCATTATCCTGCGTATCCGTCCGAAAAAATCAGCTCATGCCTACGCGGCTATCTGGACTGCTCAGGGATCTCCGCTGCTCGTCAGTTCACAGCAATTGACAGACGCTATCAGCCGGAACCTACAGGCACAGGTTCCCGGCCCCTGTCATGTCAGACTGGCCATGCGCTACGGCCAGCCGGCAATCACTGACACCCTCAATGAACTGCAACAATTAGGTGCCGAACGACTCCTCGTGCTGCCACTCTATCCACAGTATTCAGGTGCCACAACAGGTTCTGTCGCCGATGCCGTCTTCGCCTGCCTGCAACGTTGGCGTTGGGTACCGGAACTCAGGCTGCTCGGTCCCTATCATGATCAGCCAGACTATATCGACGCCCTCTGCGCAAACATCCTTGCCTACCGTAAGAAACAGGGAGCAGGTCAGAAGCTGCTGATTTCCTTCCACGGAATGCCCAAAGCAACCCTGACCGCAGGAGACCCTTATTATTGCCATTGTCACAAGACGGCACGCATGATTGCCGGCAAACTGTCTCTTGCCAACGAGGCCTGGGAAATGGCCTTTCAATCCCGTTTCGGGGCTGCCGCCTGGTTGCAACCTTATGTCATTGAACGCCTGCAGGCCTTACCCAAGGAAGGTATCCGGCGTCTTGATATTGTCTGCCCTGGCTTCGCCAATGACTGCCTTGAGACGCTCGAAGAAATTGCCATTCAGGGACGCCAGACCTTTCTTGAGGCCGGTGGTGATGTGATGAATTATATTCCCGCGCTCAATGCCAGCGACGTCCATGCCCAACTACAGACCCAGAGAATCCTCAAAGCAGCCAGTGACTGGCCAGAACTCGATGCCAATTATTCATCAGAAAAAGCTGCCGAAAACCAGGCCCTGCGGCATCAGCTGGCAGCAGCGGATGGTGGTTAAAGCGTCTGCAGGCAATCACTACCGGAAGGCACTGCCAAGCGCCGGTCGCGGATATTTTAGGCAGAAATCGCTGCTGAAATTTCTTGCAAGGTTGCGAGAGGATTTTCAGCCTGTGTCACCGGTCGGCCAATGACCAGATAATTGGCGCCATTGGCAATAGCTGCCTGTGGGCTCATCACGCGTCGCTGATCATCAGCATGACTGTTTGCCAAACGGATGCCAGGCGTCACTAGCTGAAAGGATTCTCCGCAGGCAGTGCGCAACAAAGGGGCTTCTTGAGCTGAACAAACGACACCATCGAGACCAGAATCCTGTGCCAGTCTGGCCAGCCGGGAAACAATCCTTGGCAGCGCACCCACCATGCCAATGTCATGCAAATCTTCTCCTGTCAGACTGGTCAGGACGGTCACAGCAATCAATAGTGGCCGTTGTTGATAGCCTGCTAGCGCCTCACTGGCGGCCTCCATCATTCGTCGCCCACCCAAGGCATGCACATTGACCATCCACACACCCAGCTCCGCTGCTGCCTGACAGGCATTGGCGACAGTATTCGGAATATCATGATACTTGAGATCAAGAAAAAGACTGAAACCGCGCGTGTGCAGTGCTTCTATCAAGGTTGGTCCGGCACGAGTAAACAGTTCTTTGCCAACCTTCAGACGACAGAGTGAAGGATCAAGTCGGTCGGCCAAAGCAAGTGCCTCAGCAGCTGTCGGGAAATCGAGGGCAATAATCAGACATGGCGGTGCAATGCTCATCGTGGTAAATGCTCCTGTACGGCGTGAATGCTACCCCAGATGCGACAACCAGGACATTGCCAGTGAATTTGTCGACCTGAGAAGCCACAACGGCAACAACGGTATGTCTTTGTTGCCTCGGCGAGCCTGTGCAGGGTTGTCCGGATGGACTCGCAATCCGGGCCAGGCAAACCATCAGCGGCTAGCCGCAGGTCAATAAGGAAGCCCATACCGCGTAATGAAGGAATTCTGGCAAGAAATTCATGCAACAGCTCGGCGGCTTCAGCCTCACCACGGCGTTGTCGCAAAACTTGCGCCAGACTGAGAACAGGCTGTATTGCATCCTGACGCAGAACCGATTGACGCAAACGCGGTAATTCTATCTGCCAGCGATTAAGATGTGTCAAACATTCCAACAAGGAATCCATGATCTCAGAGAGTAGATCAGGTGCCTCGGCCAATAAGCGTCGATAGGCTTTCAGGGCAGCTTTCCAATGCCCTTGCTGACGTTCAAGATCCGCCAGCATCAGCTCGGCACGTGGAAAACGATGGCTGCAGGACAAGGCTTCCCGAAGCGCCTTGCGGGCGCTATCGAGAGCACCGTTGTTGAGTGCCTGTGCAGCAAGTTCGCAGTAATAATGAGCCAGGACATCATCCTCAATCAGATCACGACCGCTGCGTGCGACGGCGATTGCCTGAGACCATTCACGTTCCTGTTCATAGACGTTGAGCAATACCCGTAAGGCCGGGTGATTAGCCGAATCAGTTGCCAGCAAACTGCGGGCAACACTTTCAGCGCGATCCAAAAGACCGGCCTGGAGGTAATCATCGGCCAGTGCTTCAAGCGCGCGTTGGCGTACCTGTTGATCAAGACTCGCCCGACTAATCAGGTTCTGGTGAATACGGATAGCACGGTCGACTTCACCGCGGCGCAAGAAAAGACCGGCAATGGCAAAATGCGGTTCAACAGTATCGGGGTCACTCTCGAGCAGGCGCATAAAGCTGGCAACAGCCTGATCCGGCTGCCCGGCATAGAGATCTTGTAGACCCTGGATATAGCCGTCGGGAAAACGTCCCGTGCCTGTTGTCTGCCGCAGGTGCCGGCCGGAAACACGGGCCAGAATGGCACCAAGCATCATGGCCAGCAATAACAACAGCCATGACAGCACCGAATCGGGCATTATTTCGTCTGAATGGCAATACCGGCTTTGTTGAGCTGTCTGCGCAAACGAATAACCTGACGTTTCTGGCGCAGAATAGCACCCACACTGGCAAATGCTCCCAGAAAGGCACCCGCGATCAACGAAACAACGATTATGATCGATAAGGGCACAGGCATTTTCCCAAGATAATAATTAACCTCGGCAGGCTCTGCATTGAGTAAACCGAAAAAGAGACCCAAGGCCAATATCAGCACAATGAATATCAGACTGACGATACGCGTCATAACTATTTACCCTCTCGCTGCCCTGTCATCTACATGGGCCAGAGGCCCCTCCCCTATACCACGCATTGTACGGCACAACGTGTGGCTAATACAGCCTTCAAATCGAGAAGGCCCAGGGCCCGCTATCAGCGCAACGGTACCCAGACGCAAGCTAGCCCGTCACTTCCGTCACCGCGTTTACCCGCTCACGCAAGTCTTTACCCGGCTTAAAGTGCGGCACATATTTGCCATCAAGTGGCACCGGCTCACCTGTTTTTGGATTCCTGCCCATCCGAGGTGGACGGTAGTGCAAGGAAAAACTGCCGAAGCCTCTGACCTCGATACGATCACCACTGGCCATCGTCTGGACCATATGTTCGATCATGGTTTTAATCGCGTACTCAACATCACGATGAGATAGATGTTGCTGATTAGAGGCAATTATCTCTATCAATTCTGATTTGGTCATGACTCCCCCAAGTCGATAACAGAAAAAGGAACCTGTATTTTTCCCCAGACCACATAGCCGGAAAGCGCCACCCGCCGACATCATCACCAGCGGGTGGAATTTCCGTATAGCCTAGCGGTTTTTCATCTGTTCCTTGATGAGATCGCCGAGTGTTGTCGCGGTAGCGACATCATCATCTGCAGACTGGCTGTATTCTTTGATTGCTTCAGCCTCGTCATAAACGTCCTTGGCTTTTATCGATAGCATGATGTTGTGGTTCTTGCGATCGATAGCAACAAACCGTGCTTCGACGTCGTCATCGACATTCAGAACCGTACGGGCATCTTCAACACGATCACGAGAAAGCTCTGAGACGCGAATATAACCCGTGACGTTATCACTGAGGGCGACGGTAACACCACGCGCATCAACATCCGTTACCTTGCCGGTGACAATAGAACCCTTCGGGTGATCAGCAACAAACAGCTCAAAGGGATCGCGCTCAAGTTGCTTGATACCCAGTGAAATACGCTCACGCTCAGGATCGATAGCGAGAATAACGGCTTCAATTTCGTCACCCTTGCTGTATTCGCGAACGATCTCTTCACCACCTTCAGACCAGGAAAGATCCGACAGATGCAACAAGCCATCAATACCGCCATCAAGGCCAACAAAGATACCAAAATCGGTAATTGACTTGATCTGACCCTTAACACGGTCACCCTTGTTATGGCTGCTGGCAAAATCTTCCCACGGATTCGTCTGGCATTGTTTCATGCCCAGAGAAATCCGTCGGCGACCTTCGTCAATATCGAGCACCTTGACTTCCACTTCCTGGCCAAGATGCACAACCTTCGAAGGATGGATATTCTTGTTTGTCCAATCCATTTCAGAGACGTGAACCAAACCTTCAACACCATCTTCTATCTCAACAAAGCAACCGTAATCGGCAATATTGGTCACCGAACCAAAGGCCAGCGTGCTGATAGGATAACGACGGGCAAGATTACCCCATGGATCTTCGCCGAGTTGCTTCAGGCCAAGAGAAACGCGGTTACGCTCACGATCAAACTTGAGGATTTTCACGTCAATCTCGTCACCAATATTAACGATATCCGATGGTTGCTTGATACGCTTCCAGGACATATCGGTGATATGCAGCAAACCATCAATACCGCCGAGATCGATAAAGGCACCGTAATCGGTAAGGTTTTTGACGATCCCCTTAAGAACCTCACCTTCCTTCAGGTTCGCCAGCAGTTCTTCTCGCTCAGCACTTGTCTCATGCTCAACAACGGCACGGCGTGAAACAACAATATTGTTGCGCTGGCGATCAATTTTGACCACCTTGAACTCAAGTTCCTTGCCTTCCAGATGAGACAAATCACGAACGGGACGAACATCAACAAGAGAGCCCGGCAGAAAGGCACGGATTTCACCAATATCGACAGTAAAACCACCCTTGACCTTGCCAGAAAGTATACCCGTGACCTTTTCGTCCTTTTCAAGAGCCTGCTCAAGGAAATCCCACTGTTTGGCACGCTTGGCCTTTTCACGTGACAGACGCGTTGCACCGAAGCCATCTTCAAAGGCCTCAAGAGCAACTTCAACCTCGTCACCAACGGCAACTTCAACCTTGCCACTGTTGTCCATAAATTGACTGACGGGGATAACCCCTTCCGACTTCAGGCCTACATTGACGATGACCACATCCGGTGTCACGTCAAGAACTTTACCAACAACAATTGAACCCGGGTTCAGTTGTTTTTCGGCAAGGCTTTCCTCAAACAGTTCTGCAAAACTTTCACTCATGTTGTTGATTATCCCGATCGTCCGACAACTTGCCGGCGATTCATCTGGTTTAGGCATCGTTAAAATAATGATGCGGTTGATATAAACTGCGGCGGATAAGATCCCGCAACAGTCGTTACTGCTCCCCAAGGAGCTTTTAGAAACTTATCGAGATTCACGCGATAAGTTACTGAAAGTCATCGACCACTTTCCCAGCAGGCAAGCACTTT
>JALWQD010000374.1:0-629 GCA_026994735.1 Gammaproteobacteria bacterium
CTCGCCGTCGCACGATGCGTGGCCGCTTTCTCTGGCCGCCCAAAGCGATCCAGTCTAGCCTTCATGAAGGAAATGTTCCAGTGACATTGTTGACGACGGGCAGTTTTGACTTGCGGTCGCCGCCATCCCTACAATGCGGCCTGTTGAAATGTTTCTGAGGCATCAGTTTATGGCCAGCCGCAAGAAGGCGGAGACTTCCCCGGTCGCCGATTTTGAAAAGTCACTGAAGGGACTGGAAACGATTGTCGAAAAGCTCGAGCGTGGGGAGCACAGTCTCCAGGATTCGCTGCAATTTTTTGAGCAAGGAGTAGCTCTGAGCCGTCGTTGCCAGGAGGCCCTGACGGCGGCCGAGCAACGCGTGCGCATCCTTGTCGAGGAGGATGTCGAAGGTCAGGCCGTGCTTGAGGCCTTCGATAGCCAGCCTGAGGGTGAGTCGCAGTGAGTATCGTCTGATGCCGCTTCACCTGCGTCTGGATGAATGCCGTCTGCGTCTCGAACGGGCGCTGCATCAATGCTTGCCAGCGGAGGAGATAGCGCCTGCTGACCTGCATGCAGCGATGCGCTATGCGGTTATTGCCGGTGGCAAATATATTCGCCCGTTATTGGTTTACAGTGCCGGTCAGGCCTGC
>JALWQD010000374.1:639-2777 GCA_026994735.1 Gammaproteobacteria bacterium
TGATTCATGCCTATTCGCTTATCCATGATGATCTGCCGGCGATGGATGATGATGATTTGCGCCGAGGACGGCCCAGCTGTCACCGAGTCTATGGCGAGGCAATGGCCATTCTCGCCGGTGATGCCTTGCAGTCATTGGCCTTTCATGAACTGGCTCACGGCGGCGTTGATATTCCCGCCGAACGGCGTTTGCGCATGCTTGCGACGTTGGCCTTTGCCAGTGGCTCATTGGGTATGGTCGGTGGCCAGGCCATTGATTTGCAGGCGACGGGCGAACAGCGGCAGCTGGCTGAAATCGAATCCATGCACCGGCGCAAGACCGGTGCCTTGATTCAGGCCAGTGTCCTGCTCGGCGCGCTCGCGGGTGATGATGTCGATGAGCAGCGTTTAGAGCAGCTCGGGCATTATGGCCATTGCATTGGTCTTGCCTTCCAGATTCGTGACGATATTCTCGATGTTGAGGGGGATACGGCGACATTGGGGAAACCGGCAGGCGCCGATGAAGCGCTGCAAAAACCGACCTATACCTCCTTGCTCGGGCTGGAGGGTGCGCGGGCAAAGGCGGCAGAACTTCATGCCCAGGCGATTGCTCATCTCGAAGGTTTTGCTGCCGAGGCCGATGTCTTGCGCCTGATTGCCGATCTGATTGTCCAGCGCAGTCACTGAAGGCGTTGGCCAAGGCAAAACAACAAGCTCGCGGGGGTAACGATGCCACCGCCTCTAGGAGTTGATAGCTATGAACGATATACTTGAGCAGCTGATGCGGGTTATTGATGAACGCAAGGGGGCCGATCCCGAGACGTCTTATGTGGCGTCACTGCAGGGTCGTGGCCTTGATGCTATTCTCAAGAAGGTTGGTGAAGAGGCGACCGAAACGGTGATCGCCGCCAAGGGAGGCGACAAGGAACAGATCATCTACGAGATGGCTGACCTATGGTTTCACTCACTGGTACTGCTTTCCCATTGTGGCCTGCAGGCCGAGGATGTACTGAACGAGCTGGCGCGGCGCACGGCCGTGTCAGGGCATGAAGAAAAGGCCTCCCGGGGCTAGTCTGATCCGGCCAGGGTTTGTGTTCAATTATTTGATAGAGGTTGTTGCATGGGTATCAGTGTCTGGCAGTTATTAATCGTCCTGTTGATCATCGTTCTGTTGTTCGGGACGAAGAAGTTACGTGGTATTGGTAAGGACATGGGCGGTGCGGTGCGTGGTTTTCGTGATGCCATGGGGGATGAGGAAAAGGCCAAGACCGGTGAGGCTGACAAAGACACGGTCGCAGAACTGACTCAGCAGGAGAGTACAGAGCTGAAACAGGATGAGCCGGTTGTCCGGCAGGATAAGGACAAGGCATAAGCTCCATTGCTTGGGAAATGCTGTCTCTGACGATGCTTGGCTTCCAGTAAAAACGCATGTTTGATATCGGTTTCTGGGAAATTGCCGTGATTGCCATTGTTGCTCTGCTCGTGGTCGGGCCGGAGCAGTTGCCAGGTCTGTTACGCACGGCAGGCTCCTGGGTCGGTAAGGCCAAGCGTTTGATCAATGAGGCAAAGACGGAGCTTGACCTGGAAGTGGATCGGGCAGAAGAGATCAAAAAACGCATTGCTGAAGAGACCCGCGTGGCTGAAATGCATCGCGCGATTAATGCCGGCAAGGATAAGCTGGCCGAGGTGATCGCTCCACCGTCGGGAACAGCACCTGCCAGCGGGACCTCCGGGTTTACTCCGAAGAAGAGTGATGAACAGGTGACGACGGAAGTGGACGATGAACAACGGCCCGGTTAAATACCCGCCTGACTCCGAGCAACCACTACTCGCCCACCTGATAGAATTGCGTAACCGCCTGTTGCGCATGGTTCTGCTGGTGGCGGTGATTTTTGCGCTGCTGTTTCCCTTTGCCAGTGAATTGTATTCACTGTTGGCCAAGCCACTGCTGGCCAATATGCCCCAAGGGGGGTCAATGATCGCCATCGGGGTGGCATCCCCTTTTCTGGCGCCGTTTAAATTTACACTCGTACTGGCCGTGTTCCTTGGTATGCCCTTTGTCCTTTATCATATCTGGGCCTTTGTTGCGCCAGGCCTCTACCGCCGTGAGCAGCGCATTATCCTGCCGTTACTGGTGTCCAGCAGTTTGCTTTTCTATGC
>JALWQD010000375.1:0-924 GCA_026994735.1 Gammaproteobacteria bacterium
CTTCATTACCGGCATAAACGCTTTGATAAGCATCGGCCGTCACAGGAAAAGGGGTGCTTGTTTTGATCTTGCTATAACCTGTGACATGGGCCCTGCCAAGGGTATCAACTGCAATAGCCAGGCCGGCATCTTTATTACCGCCACCAATATAGCTGGAATAAGTCAGGCTGCCATTACCCGACTGGGTGGTATCAAAAATACTGAGAAAAGCGTCTTTTTCACCCACATGGCTAGCCTGAAAGGCATTCGCTGTCGTCGGAAAGGGCTGGCTGCCCTTTGAACGCGTTTCACCCGTGATATAGGCTTTTCCAGCCGGACCTAAAGCGATACCCCAGGCTTTGTCTTCTTTTTTTCCGCCTAAAAAGCTGGCATACAGTAGTGATGTGCCGGAAGGAGAAAGCTGGGCGATAAAGGCATCTTCCTCACTGCCCGGCAGTGATTGATAGGCACCGGCTGTCACCGGAAAGAGTACCCCGCCCTCAGATTCGCTCTCACCCGTGACAAACGCGCTACCAGCGGCATCGACAGCTAGCCCCTTTGCGGTTTCATCTTTTTCCCCTCCGATGAAGGTTGAGTAGACAAGACTGGCGATGCCGGTTTGCGAAGGGTCGAATTTACTGACAAAGACATCTTCATCGCCTGCCAGTGCTGCCTGAAAGGCAGATTTGGTTGGAAAATCAGCTGATTCTGTGCCACCTGCGACATAGACCATGCCCGCATTATCGATCTCGATATCGAAGCCGGTTTCGGATTTATTGCCGCCCAGATAACTGGAATAAAGAAGGACACCAGCGGCATCAAACTTGCTGATAAAGACATCACTTTTACCTGACTTGCTGCTCTGATAGGCTGACGCCGTGACAGGGAAGTTTGTCGAACGGGTCGTCCCCGTCAAATAACTATTACCCGCTGCATCAATTGCCA
>JALWQD010000375.1:934-10921 GCA_026994735.1 Gammaproteobacteria bacterium
CCGTAGGCTTCGTCATGATTGGAGCCCCCCAGGAAAGTTGAAAACAACAACCCCGTACCATCGGCATTGAGTTTGGCAATAAAACCATCTTCATCACCACCAATCGCCGCCTGGATAGGGGCAGCAATAGGAAAGCTTAGAGAACGTGTTTCACCGACAATGAAGGCATTACCAAGGGCATCAACAGCAACGCTATGGGCATAATCATGGTAGTTACCACCGAGGTAGGTTGAATAGACCAGAACAGGGTCAATCACGAGTGGAAAGTCATGATCGTAACTGGCCACTTTAAAACCATAGGCAGGCCTGTCTGACGTTGATGTAGTCATAATGACAAAGCTGCCTTCGATGGCTATTCGCTGACCATTGATGTCCTGGTAAATAACGGGGCGCTGTTGCCGGACCATGCCGCCATCAAAATGAATTTCCAGTTCGCCAGTATCACTGATTGCAAGCATTTCTGCGCCGTCATAGGCAATAACAATGCTGTCAACATCAGCACCTGGACGGAGAACAATATCGTATTCCAGTTGTTGTTGATTGCCGTAAAAATGGATATCCGCCCCTGGAAAGGCATTGTCATAAACGACGCTGCGAAATGTCGGAATATGATCAAACCACTGTTTACTATCACTGCCAATAAAGTAGTTAGCATAGCCAGCCAACTTGTCCTCGGCATGTATACGTAGCGTATTAGACGCTTTTGCTTGATCGGGAAAACGCATGACAAGCGTCTGGTTTGTCTTTTGCCGGCGTTGTGACAAGGCGGACGTATCGAGTCGAAAAACGACACCCTCTTCAGTAAAATAAGTCGCATGGCGCTCCGCTTGTTCATAAAAACTGACAACGGCACCAAGCTGGCCAACATTGCGAATAAATGACAGTGGAAGCTGCGCATAATGCGCCGTTTTTGCCGATAACCTAGCACTGGAAAGTGTATTTGCCGAGGTTGAGCTGAATGATAGAACGAAGCAACAGATCAGGGTCAGCGGGCGCCAAAGTGAAATCATCGCAGTCGACTCAGGAAACCGCTGCGGTTACCATTTTGCAGCGTAGATTGGTAAGGAGCGGCCAGAGGAAAGTTGATTGAGCGCGTCTGTCCGACAATATAAATATCCGCCTGGGCATCAATAGCAATGTCCTTTCCCTGCTCTTCATTGCTCCCTCCGAGGCGTACCGAATAGCTAAGCAAGCTGCCGTCATTAGTAATTTTTGCGACAAAAGCATCCTTGTCACCCCTAGCGCTGAGCAGCGCTGCTGACGCGGCCCCTGCCACGGGGAAGTCCGCCGACCAGGTTGTTCCTGTCACGAAGGCATTGCCCGCATTATCAATAACAATGGCGTTCGCTTCGTCGGGACCACTGCCTCCAAGATACGTTGAATAGAGCAAGGTATTACTGCCACTACCATTAGTATCGAGCTTGGCGGCAAAAGCATTCTCGTTGTCAACAACGCTAAACAATGGCTGAACAAGTGGAAAATCCAGTGAGCGCGTTGTCCCTGCCACGTAGGCAATACCACTGTCATTAACGGCAATGCCATTAGCACTGTCATCAGCGCTGCCACCAAGACAGCCGGCATATTTCAGCAAGGTACCGGCCTGGTTGATGCGGACAATGAAGGCTCGCGAATACCCCATGGAAAATATACTCGGGTAGGCGTTCGCAGTCGTTGGGAAATCGGATGACTCCGTTAGTCCGGCAATATAGACATTGCCGGCAGAATCAACGTCAATGGCATGACTGGCATCGCGATTGCTGCCACCAATATACGTTGACCAGACAAGGCTGGCATCACCCGCCTGCGCCAGATCAAGACGGGCAACAAAAGCATCGCCGTTATTGCCGGTATTGAGTACGGTGTACAGTGGGTTCTTGACAGGAAAGTTATGTGACCATGTCTCTCCCGTGACATAGACCGCCAATTGGCCATTGCTTTCATCAACAACGATGTCATTGCCAAAGTCATCACCGCTACCGCCCATATACGTTGAATAAAGGATTTGTCCATTACTATTCAATTGGGTAATAAAGACATCTTCAAAAAAAGGATCACCAACACTGATATAGGGTTGCGCACTCAGCGGAAAATTTTCTGATGATGTCAGGCCTGTCACATAACTGTTGCCCAAAGAATCAGCGGCAATGGCACGTCCCTCATCGTGATTGCTACCACCAAGATAGGTGGAAAAGATCAGTGTGCCACTGGCATTAAATTTACTGACAAAAGCATCGGTATAATTAGCCTCATTCGTCGTCTTAAGGGCGTTCAATGAGGGGAAATTCGCTGACCAGGTTGTACCGGTGACATAGACATTGCCATTGTTATCAACAGCGACGCTATTCGCGATATCATCATCAGCGCCGGCAATAAAGGTTGAACTGATAATGACCGGATCGATCACTAAAGGATAGCGCGCATCGTAACTGGCAATACGAAAACCATAGCTATGGGGTGTTTCAGCTGATAAAAGGCGATATTCACCTGCCACTTCTTTTTTCTCGCCATCAATCAACTGATAGATATAAGGACGCTGCTGCCGTACTTCAGCACCATCAAGACCAACAAGGAGCGCCCCGTCAGAATCCAGGCGCAAATATTTTGCGCCTTCATAGGCCATTTGAATCTGTGCAGGATTAGCACCCGCGGCAACAATAAAATCATATTCAAGGATATCTTTACGGCCATGAAAAATGACATCAATACCTGGATATACGGCGGCATAGCGCAACTGACTATAAACGGGAATATTCGTATGTGACTGATGATGCCCGCGATAAAAATTAACGCGCGTATCAAGTTGTTCTTCGGCGCTGATTCTGACATCCCGATCAGCTCCGATCATGCGTAATCGGATAATCGCCTGTCTGCGCGTAGCGCGATCAGTAGCCGCGGGAATGGCAATGGCCTGGTATAGACCGTCGGAGACAAAAAAAGTAGCGTGGCGCTGGCTTGTTTCGTAATAATGGACTTCGGGCGCAAGCTGTCCCTGATTGGAAATGAAATAGACCGGCGGTCGCTGTGTTTCGAAGGCAAGTGTTGCTGTTCGCGCTACAGCCACCGCTGACGAGGCCGACAGAACAACAAAGAACAACATATGAAGACAAGCAAATGCCCGTGATGGCATTGCATTACTGACAGTTTTCAATATATACCCCAACCTGCTCAGAAACGGGTCTTCCATAACGACAAGGAAGAACTATATTTCCGACCGTCAATGGCGATCATTGACAAACCGGGCCGCAGTCCTTTGATTTTGAGCCACTACTGGCGCTCATAAGCAAGTGAGAGGAGTTGAATTCCTTTCAGGATACACTTTAGGGTGAGTCAGGCTCCCCTAAATTTTCCCACTATATTTCCATTGCAAAAGTACAGTGTCTTTTCTAATCAATGGCGCTACACTAGCTACAAGAGCCAGTTTTTCTTTATGGTCTCGGCAATCCAATCGATTCGTTCGATGATGGATTACGAGTAGACTCGTTATCTAACGCAGATATTACAGCAATTGCCATTGCCGAGCAAACGACAAACACTTGTCGGTAAACTTAATGCCAGGGACAGGCGGTACTTTACCCAAGCGAAACATTTGCTTATCCAAAATCTACAGTGCTGGCATTATGCGCCTTACTCTAACGACGACTGACGAAAATTAGACCTTGACGATCATTTATAGCAAAATGGCGCGAGATACTTCCGACCATGAGCGTTGGTTATTATCTGGCGTCGGTTAAAGGTAAAGATATCAGCAGAAGAAAATAAACCCGCAGCCTGGAGATTAATGGATGAACTCTTCCCAAGAAATGATGGAAAAATCACGTTTTAGCACAAAAAAACACCTGTTAGCACGGTTACTACTCACAACCATCCCTATAACGGGGCCCGCATTGGCGGCGCAAGAGACAAAGGCTGCCACTCCAGCGACCTTCATTTATACGGCAAACCAGATCCGCAATACCATATCGGCCTTTAGCCTTGCCAGTGACGGCAACCTTGCACCGGTACCAGGCGGACCTTTTCTTGCCGAATCGTATCCAGTTGCCATTGCTCATTCTGCTGATGGCCGTTATCTTTATAATGTTAACCAGGGCTCGGCAAGCATCTCGGCCTTTAAGATTGACCACGACAGCGGTGCGCTGACGGCCTTACCCGGATCCCCCTATACAACACCTTTTGCCTATCCTGATGCCATTACATTATCAGCCGATGGCAAAATCGTTTTTGTCACGGCAGAGGACGGTAACCTTCTCATGGCCTGGCCAAGAGACCCTGATAACGGCGGTTTGCTGACAAGGGACAGCCAGACGGTAGCAACCGGCAGGCATCCGATAGACATTGTCTTGACACCTGACCAACGCACTGCTCTGGTAGCCAACTTTGATGACAATTCAGTCAGCGTCTACCGCTTCATTGATGGTCAACTATCATCACAAAAACAGGTTGTTGCCACCGATGAACACCCCATTCATATTACGGTTAGCCGCAGTGGCCGCTTTGCCTACGTCGCCAATTACGGTTCAACGACAGTTTCAGCATTCCGCATCGCCAAGAACGGTCAACTAAGCGAAATTTCCGGCTCGCCTTTTTTCGCAGGAGCACAACCCTATTCTGTCGTTATTGATCCACGACAGCAAACGCTCTACTCGGCAAATTGGGGCAGTCACGATGTCTCTGCCTTTCAAATCGATGAGCGCAGTGGCCAGTTGCATGAATTGCCGGACTTTCGCTTTAAGTCAGGATGGTTTCCCTATGATATCGTCGTTTCTCCTGATGACCATCATGTCTATGTCGCTAATAATGGCGAATCGACAATTTCCGTTTATAACCGCGATAATAACGGTGAATTGAAGACACTCAGTGGCCCGATTGACAGTGATTTAGGCCCTTATGCAATGACTATTGTTGCTGCTGCAAAAAGAAACAGGAATTGAAATGCCGCTTTTGAAGATACAAACGAGCTGTCATCTTGAGGCGGCGCAGAAAAAATGTTTATTGCAGCGGATGTCGTTGACGACAGCAGAAGCACTGGGAAAATCTGAAAATTACGTGATGGTCATCGTCGAAGATGAGCTGTGTCTATCCTTCGCCGGCAATGATGAGCTGGCCAGCGCCTATCTTGAACTCAAGAGCATTGACCTGCCAGAAGAACAAACGGCAAGCTTGTCTGCGACTCTCTGTCAGGCCATGGAGGCAGAAACAGGTATTGCCAGTGAGCGTATCTATATCGCATTCAGCAATATCGAAAGACATCTCTGGGGGTGGAATCAAGAAACTTTTTAATGACTGTTGACAAAAGGACATATTTATCAACAGGTAAATTAGAATATCGATCAAAATAAGTTACTTGACGAAAAGGGTTTCACCTCTTTCGAAGTGTAACCAGCACTTACTGGCAGTCTGTCTATCAGTTCAATGACAAACGCTGAAGCAAAAAACGGCGGCTCGCCTGCCAGGTTGATTCAAGATCACTGACCGCGGGTGGATGACCGGGATCGACAAGACTAAAGCGGGTAGTGACTTCCAGCAGAGGCAATTGGCTACGCCCCTGGGCGGCAATCCGCTGAGCAGATAGCGAGTCATTGTAAGCAAGCATAGCGCGAATGCCGCTGCCCCCTCCTGCCCTCTGTCCGGCAACGGTTGCCTCGACGGCCCCTTGTCCCCAACCGAGGATAGCCAGTGACTGTGACTGACGACGCAGATAGTTCAATCCCCCGTTGATACTCGCTTTGATCCAGACCGGATCGATGCTGCTAAAGACTTCATGCGCCATCGCCGTTGACGTCACCATACGGCCATCATAATAATCGATGACAACAACGTGCAACGCCAGCTCACCGAGACGGTCTGCCCAATCAATGACCGCTTTATTGATGCCCCAAATATCGGGGATCACCAACACTGCCGCTGCGGCATCTGCAGGCCCTGTTTCATAGGCAGTAAAGTGTGTACTGTAGGCGGTGTCTAACTGTAACCAGCGCCCGGAAGCTTGGTGATTGCTTGCCGGCACCAATGATTGCGTTTCTTGCCCGGAAGCTTGGTAACTGTTTTCTGCAGCGGCAGGTGTTGCTGAAAAAATAAAGAAGAACAGCGGCAACAAGAGTGCGCGCTTGTTTCTTACCATGGGCCAGCGCATAAAACGACCTCCGGACTCAAACCTGTGGATGAGAACGCAATTCAGGCGCCAATAGCCTGTTCATAGCATGCAGATAAGCCTTCGCAGAGGCAATCACGATATCGGTATCCGCTCCCTGACCATTGATAATACGTCCCTCCTTTTCAATGCGCACACTGACTTCACCCAGCGAGTCTGTACCGCTAGTGATTGCCTTGACGGAATACAATTGCAAATGACTGCCCGAGTTCAGGAGTTTGTCAATGGCACGATATGTAGCATCAACAGGACCGCCACCGTTCGCTGAGGTCGACTTTTCTTCGCCGTCATAGCTAAGTGTGATTTTAGCCAAGGGGGTTTCCCCTGTCTCAGAGCAAACACGTAATGAGAGCAGCTTTACACGCTCATGTCCTTCTGCCAATTCTGATTCCGTTACCAGAGCAATGAGGTCTTCATCATAAATCTCATGCTTCTTGTCAGCGAGAGTCTTAAAGCGGGAAAAGGCCTCATTGACGGCCTCTTCTGAATCAAAGCTGACGCCCAGTTCAGCAAGACGTGTACGAAAGGCATTCCGGCCGGAATGCTTGCCCATCACCATACGATTGGCAGACCAGCCGACATCCTCTGCGCGCATGATTTCATAAGTCTCACGGCTTTTCAGGACACCGTCCTGATGGATACCGGATTCATGGGCAAAGGCATTAACGCCAACGATTGATTTGTTTGGCTGGACAGCAAAACCGGTCACGGAAGAGACCAAACGGCTGCAAGGAACAATCTGACTGACATCCAGAGTTGTATCACAGGGAAAGACATCCTGACGTGTCCTAACGGCCATTACCAGCTCTTCCAGAGCGGCATTTCCGGCGCGTTCACCGAGGCCGTTAATGGTACATTCGACCTGGCGGGCGCCGCTGAGAACCGCCGACAGCGAATTCGCTACAGCGAGGCCAAGATCATTATGGCAATGGACGGAAAATATCGCCTTGTCAGCATTCGGGATGCGATCTATCAGCTCACGCAACAGGGAACCGAACTGCCCGGGAATATTATAGCCGACAGTATCCGGTATATTAATCGTTGTTGCCCCGGCAGCAATAACAGCCTCAATAACCCGGCACAGAAAATCACTTTCTGAACGCCCGGCATCTTCAGGAGAAAATTCGACATCATCGGTAAACTGACGGGCATACTTGACCGCATGGACGGCCTGGGCGAGGACATCATCAGCCGACATGCGCAGCTTCTTTTCCATATGGATAGGTGAAGTGGCAATAAAAGTATGAATACGCCGGGGCGCTTGTTTACCCAAGGCCTGTGCCGAACGCTCAATGTCACGATCCAGTGCCCGTGCAAGTGCGCAGACAGTCCCTTCTGTTACCGCGTCAGAGACGGCTTTAACCGCCTCAAAGTCACCGACACTAGCGGCAGGAAAACCCGCTTCAATCACATCGACCCGCATCCGTTCCAGGGCACGAGCAATACGAACCTTTTCGTCGCGTGTCATCGAAGCACCAGGACTCTGCTCACCATCACGCAAAGTGGTATCAAAAATGATGAGTTTCTCTGGTTTTTTCACCCTCGTATCCCCTGTGTCAGCATGCTTGCAAGTGTACCTGAGCGCGTAACAAAGGCAAAACAAGTACTGTATTAGACAGCGTCCTCATCCTTTGCCTGTTGCCAGAGCCACAGTAATTTCTCGGACGAGGTTTCAGCAACAGTTGTTTGCTCATCGAGCAGGCACTTCTCGACATAGCTGAAGCGTTTGACAAAGCGGTTATTGGCACCACGAAGGGCCGCTTCCGCATCAATGCCGCAATGACGGGCAAGATTGCTCGTGGCCAGCAGCAGATCTCCGATTTCTGCTTCGAGATGTTGCTGTGACTTACCTTGCTGCAATTCTTCGCCGACTTCGCGCAATTCTTCAGTAACCTTTGCCAGTGCTTCTGTTTCATTTCGCCAATCAAAACCAGCCAAGGCCGCACGTTGCAATAATTTCCTTGCCCGCAACAGAGCAGGAAGAGCACGGGAAACCTCTGCCAGGCTACCGTCAGTGACGGATTCCTGGCGACCATTTTGGCGCCGTTCCTGAGCCTTTATGCGCAACCAGTCCTGACGCTGTTCAGCAGTGCTAGCGTATTGCCGTGACGAGAAAACATGTGGATGCCGGCGCACGAGTTTCTCACAGACGCCATCAATGACCTCTGAGTAGGTGAAATGCCCCGCTTCTTCAGCAATCCAGGCATAGAAGACAATATGGAAGAGCAGGTCACCCAGTTCATCACAAATATCTTCGGGATGACCATTGTCAACGGCCTCGACAAGCTCATAGACTTCTTCAAGGGTATAAGGCAGCAGACTTGTTGGAGTCTGTGCCCGGTCCCAGGAACAACCACTCTCTGGATCACGTAAGCGGGCCATAATGGCCCGCAGACGATCGCCATCTGTCGTCATGATGACGCTCTATGATTGCTGTACTGACTCGCTCGGAGCTTCTTTGCGGGAAATCCGCATAACACTGCGATAACCGAGTCTGAAGAGACTGCGGCCAATATCATCAAAAACCTCAAAAAAGCGTGTCGAGCGCATAATATAAAAGCAGAAAAAGACCATTAAAAACAAGGTCAAGGGCAGCGCGATAAACATGCCGGTAATGACGCCAACAATACCGGCAAACTGAACCCAGGTGGCCAGCAGAAGCAATGCTGTAGCGCCATACCAGACGAACACCACATAGGTAAAAAATGACAGTACGACAAACTGCAAGATGCGTGTCACGATTCCTTCAAAATTCATATCCCCCTCCTCTCACCTCAATATATTTATATGCTTGGTCACGTTTAATCACGAAACTGACTGGTTTCGCTCCAGCACCAAGCATTCCCCCTCACTTGCTATGTCAATCTAGTCAATCCTTCGCTTTTAAGCAAGTACCGCCGATTCTCTACAGTCATCAGCTTGCTGGTTTTCGGGCAACAAGCTGAGCCAGGTCACGGAAGCCATGTGTCGTATCGCCCTGCACGCCTTCCTCACGATAGAACAAGAGATGAAAGTCACTAAAAAACCGCAATAATTCATTGTCAGCAAGACGGTAAATCGCTTGTGATGGTCCGGCTGAACTGACACAGGTACGGGTAAAGGTTTGATAAAAGATCAAGCCCCCAGGACGCAGGATCTTGATCAACTGTGGTATGAGGTCACGGTCAAGAAAATGACTGACCACAATGACATCATAACTGCCAGAGTCTGGAGGCTGTTGGAGGATATCGCGCACAGCAGTGGTCACTTGCAAGCCCATCTCCGTGGCCTGCCGGGCGAGATTATCAACGGCAACAGGTGAAATATCCCAAGCCTCTACCTGCAATCCCTGGCTTGCCAGAAAGAGTGCGTTGCCACCGAGGCCACAGGCAATTTCCAGAGCTGTTCCCGCAGCCGGCAAAAGGTGCGCATTGTCATTGAGGAGGTGGCAAGGCTGAGCGGGAGCCCCGGAACCACGGGTATAGATATCATCCCATTTTTGTCGTGTATCAGTCATTTTCAAGTCCTAAAATGCAATTAATCAGGTTATCAATGCCGTTCAACGGCGCCAGAAAGCCGGCGTACAAAGCACCAGCAACGTAATGATTTCCAGGCGCCCCAGTAACATGGGAAAACAAAGCACCCATTTGGCGACATCATTGAGAGCGGCGTAGTTGGCGGCCACATCCCCCAGGCCTGGCCCGAGATTATTGATACCGGCAGCAACGGCGGACAAGGCCGTGACCAAATCCAACCCTGTCGCCGCCAGCACCAGGGACATAATACAAAAACTCAGGATATAGAGAGAGAAAAAACCCCAGACTGATTCAACAACCCGTTGTTGCATGGGTTTACCGCCG
>JALWQD010000376.1 GCA_026994735.1 Gammaproteobacteria bacterium
GTACAAAAAAGACTATCATCTTCCGGTCGCCTTCCCGGCAACCTCGCTGAAAAATTGTCTCGGCGAATACCTTGCCAAGCAAGGGCTGCGACAGTTGCGGATTGCCGAGACTGAAAAATATGCTCATGTAACATTTTTCTTTAACGGGGGAGAGGAGCAGCCTTTTCCTGGGGAAGATCGTATTTTGATTCCATCGCCGCAGGTTGCAACCTATGATTTGCAGCCCGAAATGAATGCGCCTGAGTTGACGGATCGTCTTGTGGCAGCGATTTCCAGCGGCGAATATGCTGCCATCATCTGTAATTATGCCAATCCGGATATGGTCGGTCATAGCGGCAATTTTGCTGCCGCAGTGAAGGCTGTTGAATGTATTGACCAGTGTCTTGCGCGCCTTGTTGAGGCGGCCGAGAAATCAGGAACAGAGCTGTTAATTACTGCTGACCATGGCAATATTGAGAAAATGAGGGATGAGCAAAGCGGGCAGGCCCATACCGCACACACCGCGAATCCGGTGCCCCTTGTCTATGTTGGTAAACGCTCTTTGAGCACGGCCGGTCATGACCGTGGCGCCTTATCTGATATCGCGCCTACGATGCTTTATTTACTGGGTCTCACGATTCCTGAAGAGATGGATGGCAAGCCTCTGTTGTCGCTCGACTGAGCGGAGAAGGGCAGCTAACGGCTGCTTGCCGTCCTGTCTCTGGCTCCTGCTGGCTTTGCTGTCAGTCTATGCGGCCAATGCTGCTGACGATACTGAAAACAGATCGCGGCTGGAAGCACTGGGCCGACAAATCGGTGATTTGCGACAGGGTTTGACAACGGATCGCAAACATTATTCTGAGCTGCAGAGTCAATTGGCTGGTGTTGAAAAACGTCTTGCCAGTTTATCCCGGACGAACGACGAAATGCGTCAGGATCTAGGCCGGCAACGCCAGAGTCTGGCTCGTCTTGGACTTCGTCGTGATGCCCTTGAAGAGCGTCTGGCGGCACAGAAAAAAGTATTGCGCAGGCAATTCCGGGGACGCTTTCTGATCAGCCGTCAAGGAGGCCCGTTGCGTTTGATTCTTGCTGACTCAGGCAGCATTCCCCGCGGTCGTTTGATGGTTTATTACGATTATATCCAGCAGGGTATCCGCGATAAATTGCTGGCAGCCGAGCAGACGCGTGACCGACTCTCCCGGGTCGAAAATGAATTGCTTGATAGGCAGGCACGTATCCAGACTCTGCTTGCTGATCAGGAGCTGATGCTTGTTGATGAACAACAGAAAAAAAACCAGCGCCAACAATTATTGGCGCAATTAAATGCCGCCATTGCTGGCAAACAGGCAACGCTTGAACACGCTCTGAATGATCAACATCGCTTGCAGAAACTGCTCGATGGCCTGCAGCAAGGGGAGCAAACGGAAATCTTTTCTGAGCCTCTGGAGAAACCTGCCTATACACGTCAGAAAACCCGCCAGAAACGGGTTTTTAGTGAGCAAAAAAAGGCATTGCCATGGCCTTTACGTGGCAAGGTTGTCGCTCATTTTGGTCGCCGCAGAACAAAGCTGGGCCTGCGTTGGCGCGGTGTCATGATCGCCAGCCCAGCGGGTAATGCGGTGCATGCGGTGTTTGCCGGCAAGGTTGTCTTTGCCGATTGGTTTCGAGGTTTTGGGCTCTTGATGATCGTTGATCATGGTCAGGGTTATATGACTTTATATGGCCATAATCAACGCCTTGATAAACGCAGCGGTGAACAGGTTGCGCAGGGAGAAACCATCGCCAGGGTTGGTAGTAGCGGTGGAATGAGTCGCTCGGCATTGTATTTCGAACTGCGTTTTCAAGGACGCCCGCAAGACCCATTGCGCTGGTTCGTCCGACGTGGTTGAATCTGCTTGTTCCGAGGCAGGACAGGGAATGTATTTCATACAGTTTTAAAGAGTGCGGCGATACGGGTTTTTCTGTTACAGTAGCGCCCGTTAAGTCCTCTTTCTCTGGTTTTGCGGCACTCATCAAATGGAGTCTGTGATGCGGATGCGTAAGTTTTTGATCTTGATGTCAGGTCTGTTGCTTGGCGTCAGCCTGTCAATTGGTTATGGCGTTTTGGCCGAGCGTGGCAATGGTCATTCGATGGCCCCCTTGCCCCTCAATGAACTACGTACATTTACCGATGTCTTTGCCACTATCAAGGCCCATTATGTCGAGCCGGTAGAGGATAAGGAATTACTCGCTAGCGCCGTGCGCGGCATGATAACCGGACTCGATCCCCATTCTGCCTATCTTGACGCCGACGCATTCAAGGATCTGCAGGTGGGTACCAGCGGTGAATTTGGCGGTCTCGGAATTGAAGTGGGTATGGAAGACGGTTTCGTCAAGGTCATTGCGCCCATTGATGATACACCGGCTCAGCGTGCTGGCGTCGAAGCCGGAGACCTGATTATTCGCCTGGATGACACGCCAGTGAAAGGGCTGTCGTTACGTGATGCTGTCAATATTATGCGTGGCAAGCCGGGCAGCGAAATCGTCCTTACCATCGTTCGTGAGGGTATGGACAAACCTCTCAAGATAACGATCAAACGGGCTATCATCAAGGTCAAGAGTGTGCGTCAGCGGACGCTTGAAAAGGGCTTTGGTTATATCCGTATCTCTACATTTCAGTCGCATAGTGGTGAGAGTGTCGTCGAGGCCGTTGAGGCCCTGAAGGATGAAAATGATGGCGACCTCAAAGGACTGGTGCTGGATTTGCGCAATAACCCTGGCGGTGTTTTGAACG
>JALWQD010000377.1:0-8371 GCA_026994735.1 Gammaproteobacteria bacterium
TGACCGAGACTTGCCGCAAGTTTCCTCAACACAAATAGCCTGGCTTTTCCACTCAGTACGGGACACAGAATAAACGCAGGTAAAAGGAAAGACAGATAGATGATTCTGAGCCCGAACCATCTCACTCGGCCAGATCTTCCTGAAGCACGCACAAAAACATGGTAGTAACAGCCACCACTGCGAAAATCGCGTTTCAACAACCAGCCCAAACTCAGGCGTTCAGAGCCGATATATTCTTTAACGGCTGCCTCATCACACCAGATCATCTGAGCACCACTCATTGTCAAGCGATGAAAAAAGTCTGAGTCCTCACCACCGGAAAGACCAAGCTCTGGATCAAAGCGACAGCCATCTGGGATAATGGCTGTCATCAAGAGAGCATTCCCTGTGCGTCCACGACTAAGCTTCTCACCAGTCTTTATTCTTTTACGATCAAAAACTTTATGACGCAGTACCCAACCAGGTGCCTGCTCAGGATAAACAGGAATAACCGGCCCCATGACAATATCGGCCTGATAACTCTCGAGCGCCTTCATTAAGTTTAACAACCATTTCTCATCCGGTTCTTCATCATCATCAATAAAAGCGAGATAATCGCCTTTAACATGTGACAGACAGCGATTCCTGGCCAGCGCAATATTTTTTTCTCTCTCCAGGTCATAAATAATCTCTAACGAAAAAGACTTTCCAAAAGCCGTAACAACATCCTTTGCACTACCATTTTTATCATTATCAACAACGATAATACGCATCTCGGCATCAGCCGGAAGCGATTGCCTTGCCAGTGCCTTTAATAACCGTTTGAGCCCTTCAGGCCGACAGTAACTGGCAATACAAATATTGATCAGCATAGACGAATCCGCCGCAAGTAATATTGCCAAAGTAAGAAGCCAAGAAAACACTCGCCAAGAGCCATCACTGAAACAGCGTTTTGAGGGCCGAAATATGGCACAATAATCAATAAAAAAATCAGGGAAAAGGAGGCAACCAATGCCGAACGAATCGTTAATGGACGAAAATTAAAACTGACCTGTATCATTAATGAGGCTATGTTACGGACCCCCTGAAAGAGGAAGAAAAATGCCCAGGAAACAAACACCAGAAAACTGAATTGATAGCTATCCGGAAACCAGCCGAGAATAGTTTCTGATATAACGTAAAAAACAGCCGCATAAAAAGCAATGACAATAATATAGGCAAGCAAAGCCTGGGACATCAGGCGGTCGATTGCTTGCTGCTTTTCCTGATGCCAAAGGCTGGCCAGTCGCGGTAACAAAACCTTGCCTATGGCCATGGAAAAAACAGCTATCGGTGCCAGTAGCAGGCGTACAGCATTGATCTCGGCAACGGCTGAAGCACCCGAGAAAAATGCCAATATATAGACATACCCCTGATTTTGAAGCCAGGTAAGAGCAACCCCGCCGAGGGCCCAGCGCCCCTGCCCCCAGGCTTCGTGAAAACTACTGCGAATAGTCCCCCAGGCACGGCCAAGAGGTAACTCGGTCCAGACAAAAAAAAGAATAGCGCTGACAGCCGCGCAACCACCACTGATGAGCAATGCCAGCAGATTAAGGTCGGCATAGTCTTGTTTAACTGCCCCGTAAAGCAATAATAAATAGGCCGTGGTATAGAAGCAATCCATCATAAAGGCTGCTCGCAGGTCAGTATAAATAAATAATGCACGGCGAGCGAACTCAAGCCACAGAATTGGCAATAGATACAGCGGCATGAAGAGCAGCAATAAGGATAAATTAGAAGTCGTCATGCTGTGATACCAATAACCGGCAGCAGCAATAAGCAAGATCAACGGGCCAAACAATACTGTCTGTAGCATCAGCATACTGGCAACATATTCTCTCTGCCGCTCCTTTTTGGGAGCCCTTACCGTCATTTGTGTTGTTATCAGAGCATTTGATATGCCGATAACCACCAGCATTGTTGCCATAACAATCGCGTAATTTCCGAATTCATCCTTACTTGCGTATGAAATCAGGATGATGCCCGTCAGGAAATTTGCCAGGCTCTGTAATACTTGCCCGTAGACACCCCAGGCCGCACTGTCTTTGCCAAACGATTGACCGTTCATCACTTAACCATCTGACTAACGATAACCCAGTGCAAGAAGCGGCTCATGCAAAACATCTGTCATGAGAGCAAGCAATTCTTCAGAAAGCCCCTCTTGCCAACCATCAACGAGGCCTTTGCGAAAGGTTCGACTCTCTCTGCTGAATAATTGTCCGGCAATATTTTTTAACGATGCCTCTTGATTATCGAGGCCAAGAAACTGAGCGATATCTGTCAATGTTTGAAACTGGCGCTCTTCTGACCCGCCCCCCTGACAGCCAATTAAATCTTCGAAACGGACAATCAGGCAAACGCCACTATGCTGCCAGCTCAGGTATCCTTCAAGGTGCTTCAACAACGATAGCGATGCCTTTCCATCGGCAAGCAAGGCACCTTCGATGCCGAATAAAGATGCTTTAATACGTGCCTCTTGATCCGGCAAGGAAGCAAAATAAGCATGTAAACGATGCTGTCGATCAATGGCAGAAATATAATGGGCATTGGAAACAGCAATTGCGCGCGGATCCCGTACCATCAACAAGTGCTTGACAGCTGCCTGCTGAAGTAATTGAGTACAGGCCTGAGAAAATTTAATATGCCCGACGAGAAATTGTCCTGGTCGCAAATGCGCCAAAACAGGCCCCAGTCTTGTTACCTCGTTATCCACTTGCGTCCGTAACCATGCCCGCCGCAGTGGCGGATTCAAATACAGTGCACGCATCAACAGATTCGTCCCTGCCTTGGGGATACTGTTAGCAAGGATCCTTGGCAATCTTCCTGATCGCTGACGGGCATAAAGGGAATTGAGTGTAAGGCCATACTGCTGCAAATGCAGTTTGGTCTGAGCAAGTATTTTCATGTTATTTCTCAAATCCACTGTCAATAGCCATTCGTAGCAGACAAGCCCGTATTAACGGTTGATTATACCTTGATCAAAGATCATAACTGCACTGTTCTGCTGTAATTATCACCGTTCAAAAAAAACGTCTCTATGTTTAACTTAAGATATCATTGTATTCTGTTTTAATTATATGTAAGGTAGTACCTTAAAGATAAGCAACAGGAGAAACACGTAATGAAAAAGACCATCGCTACCGTCCTCACTGGCTCGATATTGATATCAGCATCAGCACTGGCTGATGGCTGGAACTTTCTCGCCGGAAGCAAACCTGGTTATCAGGCTGATGCCGCAGTTTCACTGTTATTCGGTCGTCAGTCACCATCAACAACGGGTCTGGACGATGGCAATATTGCCGGTATTGAGCTGTCATTGAATTGCCCTCTGCTGCAACCACCAAGTAATCGTATCCGCCAGCAGATTAGCTACACCCGCTATGATGAAGGCAGCACCCAGATCGACAGTTTTGAGATCAATCCACACTATGTTGTTGAAGTTTCACCAGGGCTGGAGTTAGGTGGTGGTCCCGGATTTGGCTACATCACGACTTCGACCACAGGCGGTGCAGACCCCAGTTTTCTCGCCATCAACCTTGGCCTCTCTGCCCATTACACCGGCTTGGGCCCTGTTTTCCTTGGCGCTGAGTACCGTTATCAGTTCACAACAGAAGAAGATTTTGGTGCCACCGTCAAAGACAACCTCAACAATGGCCGCTTTGACATCAAGGTTGGCTACAGTTTTTAACCAGGATATCCCCGTTGGTGAGGCATTTTGTCGTGCCAACGGGGTTTATGGCACTTTCGGGAGAACATCATGAAACATCTTCCACATCATTACCACGTTGTTGCAGACGCCTCGCCCAGCGCTGACGTAACATTGGCAACAGGTCAGTTACCGGCCCTCAAGTCTGCAGCACCAATCGAGTTTGATGGCCCAGGAAACCTCTGGTCACCCGAAACACTCTTAGTCGCTGCGGTCGCGGACTGTTTTATCCTGACATTCCGCGCAATCAGCAAGGCCTCACACCTGGATTGGCAAAAAATCGACTGTGCCGTCACAGGAACACTGGACCACCAGGATGGGAAAACTCGCTTCACCTGTTTTGATATTGTTGCGACGCTGTCTATCGCAGATGAAAAACTAAGGAAAAAAGCAGAACAAACACTGGCAGCAGCAGAAAAACATTGTCTGGTTACTGCTTCGTTGTCAGCATCAACTCATCTCAATAGCACGGTGATCATTAACGGCTAACAGCTCAGGATGGCCCCAACAAGAAGAGGGATTCTTAAAAAAGTGGCGGGAAGGACCTACAAGGCAAAGGCCGCCATAGAAGGCCTTCCCTGGCCATAACTCGGTTCCATATTGTTATTATCTGTCTTATGGAGACAAGTCCATTCTGCAGAACGACGGGCCTGGAAACAATTCCCTAAAACGACTAACACTTTAGTACTAGCTCGACGCAAAACTGTACCGGACGTGCCTGCAAATACGCCTATTTTCCAATACAAAAACTGGAAAAAATTTCGCCGAGCAAATCATCGGCAGTCACTTCACCGGTAATCTCCGCCAAAGCCTGTTGTGCCAGACGCAACTCCTCGGCCAATAACTCTTCCGCTGACTGATCAAGAGCCGTCGTTGCAGCAAGCAATGCCTTTGACGTCCGTGCAAGCGCCTCAAGGTGTCGTCTCCGGGCAGAAAACAAACCACCGCCAGCAGGCTGAAAGCCAACACATTGTTTCAAATGTTCGACGAGTAAATCGATCCCCTCTTCCTCCTGCACAGAAAGATAGATCCTGACTTCGCCATCAGGGCCTTCTTTGCAAGCAGCGGCCCGGCCTGTCAAATCAATCTTATTAATAACCCGTGTGACTGCTGGCAACTCTCGGGACTCACCCACAACGGACAAAAAATCATCGTCCTCATCACCATCAGCACTGATATAAAGGATTCGATCGGCATTTTTGACCTCGGCAACCGCGCGTTCAATCCCAAGCCTCTCAATCGGATCATTGCTAATACGCATACCCGCTGTATCAACAATATGCATAGGCAAACCATCAAGATGTATTTCTTCACGCAAGACATCACGCGTTGTCCCGGGGATATCGCTGACGATGGCACAATCACGCTTTGCCAGACGGTTTAGCAAACTTGATTTACCGACATTGGGTGCGCCGGCAATAACAACCTGAATACCCTCACGTAACAAGCAACCTTGCCGTGCCTCCTGGCGCAGACATTCCAGATCAAGCGTCAACTGCTGCAAATGCCGGGCATTTCCTGCTAATGACTGGCTTTCAAGCGGCTCATCAGAAAAATCAAGACCGGCCTCTATTTCCACCCGCAGACGAATTAAATGATCAACAAGCCGGTTTATGCGTTGAGAGAACTCGCCCTGCAAAGAACGCCGCGCTGCACGGCTTGCCTCACGCGAACTGCTGTCAATAAGATCGGCAATCGCCTCGGCCTGAACCAGGTCGATACGACCATTAAGGAAAGCTCTCTGCGAAAATTCGCCAGGATGTGCCTGACGTGCGCCGAGTGCGAACAGACGCGCCAGCAAGGCCTCAATAATGATAGGCCCACCATGTCCCTGTAGCTCGACGACATCTTCACCGGTAAAGGAAGCGGGAGCCGGAAAAAAGAGGCAAATACCATCATCGATAATGCCACCATCTGCGTCTAGAAAATGCCGATAGGCAGCCTGCCGAGGTGCTGGCAAGGGTTTCACAAGCTGACTTGCGATGGCCACCGCAGCAGGTCCGGAAAGGCGAACAATAGCCACCCCTCCTCGACCGGCCGGGGTCGCTAAAGCTGCTATTGTCGTATCAGACACAGCGCTGCCAGACGATCTATTTACCTTTCGCTGCCGCCTTTTCGATCTTGCGCGTGATATACCATTGCTGCATGATTGAAAGCGTACTGTTCGTCACCCAATAGAGAACCAGACCGGCCGGGAAAAAAGCAAAAAACAGGGTAAAAATAAACGGCAGCGACATCAGCACCTTAGCCTGCACAGGATCCGGTGGTGGCGGATTGAGTTTTTGCTGAATAAACATTGTCATGCCCATCAAAACAGGCAATACATAGAAAGGATCCTTGGCCGAAAGATCATTGATCCAGAGAATAAAGCCCGCCTGACGCAATTCCACACTCTCGAGCAAAACCCAATACAGGGCAATAAAAACGGGAATCTGCACCAGAATCGGCAAACACCCCCCGAGAGGGTTGATCTTCTCTTTCTTATACAGCTCCATCATTGCCTGACTCATACGCTGACGGTCATCACCAAAACGCTCACGTAGAGCGGCGATTTTTGGAGTCATCGTTCGCATTCTGGCCATGGAACGATAACTGGTTTCAGAGAGCTTATAGAAGGCTAGTTTGATCAAAAAAGTCAGGATAATGATTGTCAGCCCCCAATTACTGACGAGGCTGTGAATATGTTTCATTAACCAGAAAATGGGCTGGGCAAGGATCGTCAGGATGCCGTAATCAACGGTTAAACGTAAACCTTCTGCAACCGTTTCCAGTCGTTCCTGCTCTTTCGGGCCGATATAGAGACGACTGTTGAAAATAGTTGTCTGCTGGGGCGCCACTTTATACTCAGGACCAATTTCACCGAGAATCTTTGGTCGGCCTTCAACCGCTTTACTGTAGTATTGTCCCGTTTCTGCAACTGGCGGGATCCAGGAAGCAAGAAAGTAATGCTGAATCATTGCCAGCCAGCCACCTTTAACTGTGCGCTTCACCGCCTCGCTGTCCATATCATCAAAACTGACTTTTTCGTATTTTTCTTCCGGACTATAAAGCACACCACCGACATAAGCCGGATTGGTCAAACGATTCTTGTCCGGCTTGTTGCGCTGGAACTGTAAATATTGATGACCACTCCACGACTCGCTACCCTGATTACGCACTTCCTGAGCCAAAGAAATGACATAACTGTCACGACGGAAGGTATAAACCTTGCGCACTTCGATGCCCGTATCGTCACGCCAATTGAGTTCCACTTGCAGACTCTCCTGACCAGGAAGCAATTCGTATCGTTTCTGTGCTGCCGTAAAGCGAGCATGATGGTCAGGCGCTGGATTGCGTGAGCGCAAACCACTCTGAGCAATAAACACTTCCAGCGGTGTGTCTTTCAACAGAACAAAGGGTTCATCAGGGTGATCAACCTTGAGTGGATAATGCGGCAAGGCAGCATAGCGAATATCCCCCCCGACGGTATCAATCTCGACCTTCAAAACATCGGTCAGCACAACGATACGTTCGCCCTTTTCAAGGATCTCTTCCTTTGCTGACGTGGCAATTTCAGACGTTGATGATACTGTCGCCGTTTTCTGCTCCGTTGCCAACGCCGGGACATCCGGACGATCATTGACTGCGGCGTCAATCGGCTGCTTTGCGGGGGCGGCCGGCTGCTGGCCTTCCTGCCAGGTCTGCCATGCCAGCAAGAGCCCAAAAGAAAGCACAAAAAAGATAATAATTCGCTGATTTTCCATACGTCTATAACTTTCCTGATATAGGGCAATGAAACTGAAATTAGGTCACATTACCTTGAGGTGCATTTGGCTATGGCCGCTACCTCGGTTGACATTGACAAGCTTTGTCCTGGGCATTCTCTGGAACAGGGTCGAATCCCCCTTTATGCCAAGGGTGACAACGACTCAAACGACGTAACGCCAACCAACTCCCACGCAATGCACCGAATCGTCTGATCGAATCCTGGGCATAACGGGAACAGCTGGGATAAAAACGACAATGTGAACCCAAATAGGGACTCAGCAATGTGCGATAGCATGCGAGAAAAAATACGAGAACACGCTGCATCATCAAAACAATGGTTCAGTCATCACGGCGCGAGAAATTGGCGGCAAGCGGGAGAGCAAACGACCAATTTCATGCTGAAGTCCCGAGCTATCGAGCTGAGAAACGGACGGGCGTGTAATAAAGACAATATCGACAGACATCAGATCGTTTTTTTGATGGCGAAATTTCTCCCTCAGGGCGCGCTTGACACGATTGCGATCGACGGCCCGTGGCAGGTTCTTTTTTGAGACAGCCATGCCTAAGCGAGGGCGGCCAGACTCATTGTTCCTGTACAGAACAGTAAAGTAGCGTCCAGCCAAACGCTCTGCCTTTGCAAAAACAAGCCGGTATTCTTTGGGTTTGAGCAAACGGAAGGGACGAGGAAAGCCGGCTTCCCGATTAAATTTGATCATAAAAGCTCTGCACAACAATCAGCAGCCGCTGTGTCTTCACCAAAAAACACCCTTCACGCAGACGAGCGCGCCGCAAAAGCACCCATCTTCAGTATCAATCAGGCAGTCAGGCGCTTACGGCCCTTGGCACGGCGACGGTTAATAACCGCCCGACCAGCGGCCGTCTTCATCCGGGCGCGAAATC
>JALWQD010000377.1:8381-10839 GCA_026994735.1 Gammaproteobacteria bacterium
ACATATGCCCGTTGGCAGCATCCCTTAAAGTGACGCCAAATCTGCGGGGCTAAAAAGGGTGAAACTCTAGCAACAGACGCCCCCTGAGTCAACCGTATTGTTGCCAGGCCAACAGGTCTTCATTAGCAACAAAACAAGCGTCCTACGAGGCTTCTTCCTTATCCTTTTTGCCATCGCATACGGCTTTAGCAACACCACTACGATGTCGACGCAAGCCTATCAGCGTCATTACAGGGCCAGACAGGGTATACAACAAAGCCAAACCAAACAGCGTATTCGGAGGATGCAGTGAAATAAAAACAAACACCAGTACAATTGCCAGCATGGCAACAAAAGGCACGCGCCCTTTCAGGTCAAGATCCTTAAAACTCTTGTAGCGGACATTACTGACCATCAAAAGCGCAACAAAGACAGTAATGATTGCCGCCAGCCAGGCAATATGACTAGCATCTATCTCAAAGTCGACCCCCACCCATACCAGACCGGCAATAACGGCAGCGGCAATCGGTGATGGCAAGCCCTGAAAATAACGTTTATCAATAACCTTTGCCTGCGTATTAAAGCGGGCCAGACGCAATGCAGCCGCCGCCGTAAAAACAAATGCAGCCAACCAGCCAATTTTACCCAGTGACGACAGAGACCAGAGAAAAACCACCAATGACGGTGCCACGCCGAAGGCAACCATGTCGGACAAGCTGTCATATTGGGCGCCAAAATCACTCTGGGTATTGGTCATGCGTGCAACCCGTCCATCGAGCCCGTCAAGCACCATGGCGATAAAAATCGCTGTTGCAGCGGGCTCAAAACGCCCGCCCATACCGGCAACGATGGCATAGAAACCAGAGAACAACGCCGCTGTCGTAAACAGATTGGGTAACAGATAGATACCACGACGACGACGGTGCTCTTCAATCATTTAAGCGCCCCTGAGCATCATCAGACAAGTGTCTAGTTCTTCGCTTTGTCGACAATCTTGTTATCGCTGATCCATGACATCATGCCACGCAAGCGGCCCCCGACTTCCTCAATCGGATGTTCCATACCGAGACGCCTTTTGGCCTTCAGTGTTGCTGCCCCTGCCTGATTTTCGAGGATGAATTCTCGTGCAAATTCACCGTTCTGGATTTCTTTCAGGATCTGTTTCATTTCAGCACGGGTATCATCGGTGACAACACGAGGGCCACGTGTCAGATCGCCATATTCTGCCGTATTCGAAATCGAATAGCGCATATTGGCAATGCCGCCCTCGTACATCAGGTCGACAATCAGCTTCAACTCATGCAAGCATTCAAAATAGGCCATTTCGGGTGCATAACCTGCCTCGACCAGAGTATCAAAACCAGCCTGAACGAGGGCCGTCGCCCCACCACAAAGAACGGCCTGCTCACCGAACAGATCGGTTTCCGTTTCTTCACGAAAATTAGTTTCGATGATGCCTGCACGACCACCACCATTGGCACTGGCGTAAGAGAGTGCGATAGCTTTCGCCTTGCCACTGGCATCCTGATGAACTGCGATCAAACTGGGAACACCACCACCCTGTGTATAGGTCGAACGCACCAAATGGCCCGGACCTTTCGGGGCAATCATGATGACATCGAGATCAGCGCGTGGCTCGATCTGCTCATAATGGATATTGAATCCGTGCGCGAAGGCCAGTGCAGCCCCCTGCTTGATCGAGGTCGCAATGACATCACGATAGAGTGCTGCCTGATGCTCATCGGGAACCAACACCATAACCAGATCAGCACATTCCACGGCAGCGGCAACATCAAGCACCGTCAGGCCGGCGTTTCGTGCCTTTTCTGCCGAAGCAGAGCCTTCACGCAGACCGACAACAACCTCGACACCGGACTCTTTGAGGTTATTCGCATGCGCATGTCCTTGCGAACCATAACCGAGAATGGCTACCCGCTTGTCACGGATGATCGCAAGATCGGCGTCTTTATCATAGTAAACATTCATACTAAAACTTACCTCCTAAAGTATTTTATTTCTTGTTCTATAGACTGAAATGCGTATTTCGTTGCCTTCTCAGCCAGCGAGAATCTTGTCACCGCGTGAGATTCCGGTAACACCTGAACGTACGGTTTCCATAATAGCGCTTTCGTCAACAGCAGCGAGAAAGGCATCGATTTTCTTGCCTGTTCCTGTCACTTCAATGACGAAACTGTTCTTCGCAACATCAACAATATGGCCGCGAAAGATTTCCGCGAGCTGCATCAGATCCGCCCGGGTTTGGTGGCTGACCTTCACCTTCAGCAACAGGATTTCGCGCTCAACATGGGCGCCATCAACAAGATCCACACGCTGAACAACATCAATTAGCTTGTTGAGTTGTTTTGTTATTTGTTCAACAACAGCTTCCGATCCCGAGGTCACCAGCGTCATTCTTGACATCGTCGCATCCTCAGTCGGGGCAACGGTCAGGCTTTCAATATTGTAGCCACGGGCTGAG
>JALWQD010000378.1 GCA_026994735.1 Gammaproteobacteria bacterium
GATGGTAACCGTTGTCCACAACTAGCTATCCCTTGCCAGGCGGTTATCGGCGGTGATCGTTTGGTTGCCGCGATTTCAGCCGCTTCGATCATCGCCAAGGTGGCTCGTGATGCCGAGATGGTTGCCCTTGATGATGATTACCCTGGCTATGGTTTGGCTCGCCACAAAGGATATCCGACAAAACAACACCTGGAGGCTTTGCAAAGCCAGGGCGTGAGCCCTATCCATCGGCGCAGTTTTGCTCCGGTTCGACGTTTATTGGTTGAGGCTTGACGATGTCTTTTGTCCATCTCCATCTGCATAGTGAATATTCGCTCGTCGACAGCTGTATTCGCATCAAGCCGTTAGTCAAGGCTGTCGCTGCGGCCGGCATGACGGCTGTGGCACTCACTGATCATGTCAACCTGTTTGCCATGGTCAAATTTTACCGTGCTGCCCAAGAGGCCGGTATCAAACCGATTATCGGCGCCGATATGTTATTGCAGGCAGACGATGGTCAAGCAGAGCCCAGTCATCTGGTTCTGCTATGTCTCGACCGCGCGGGTTATCTGAATCTAAGTCGATTGATTACCCGCGCCTATGTTGAAGGCCAATCGTTGGGGCAACCGCTGTTACGTCAAGAGTGGTTTGCCGGTGCCACGGATGGCCTGATAGCGTTGAGCGGTGTCACTGGTGATGTCGGCCAGGCTCTGCTCGACGGCCGCAATGAGCAGGCAGTAACACTATTGCAGCGGTGGGTATCCGTGTTTCCTGATCGTTTTTATCTCGAAATTCAACGCACAGGCCGAGCCGCAGATGAACGGCATCTGCATGCTGTTGTTGACTTGGCTTATGCGCAAGGCGTGCCCGTTGTTGCCAGCAACGACACCCGTTTCCTGCGCCGCGATGAATTTGGGGCACATGAAGCGCGTGTTTGTATTCATGACGGTCGTGTGCTTGATGATAGTCGTCGACCGCGCCTCTATAGTGAAGAACAGTATTTACGCTCACCTGGTGAAATGGCTGAAATCTTTGCCGATATTCCCGAGGCCCTGGAGAATTCTGTCGAAATTGCTCGTCGCTGTACGCTTGAACTGACACTGGGGCAGAATGTCCTGCCTGATTTTCCATTGCCTGAAGGCGTCGATATCGAGACTTTTTTACGTCAGGAAGCGGAGCAAGGACTGGCGCGTCGACTGGCTGTGATTGCTGATCTTGATGAGGTCGGGCGGGCCGTCTATCAGCAACGGCTTGATCATGAACTCGGCGTTATCTGCGGCATGGGTTTTCCCGGCTACTTCCTGATTGTCGCCGATTTTATTCGCTGGTCAAAAGAGAATGGTATTCCTGTTGGCCCTGGACGTGGTTCGGGGGCTGGCTCACTGGTCGCCTATGTGCTCGATATAACCGATCTTGATCCTATCGCCTACGACCTGCTGTTTGAGCGTTTTCTCAATCCAGAACGCATATCGATGCCTGATTTTGATGTCGATTTCTGTATGGAGGGGCGTGACCGGGTTATTGATTATGTTGCCCGTCGTTATGGCCGTGATCAGGTTTCACAAATCATTACCTATGGTTCCATGGCGGCGAAGGCTGTCGTTCGTGATGTCGGCCGTGTATTAGGGCATCCCTATGGTTTTGTCGATCAACTGGCGAAGATGATCCCCTTCGATATAGGGATGACCTTGGACAAGGCGCTCGAGCAAGAAGAACTGCTCCGTGAGCGCTACCAGCAGGACGAAGAAGTCCGTACTCTGATTGATTTGGCCCGTAGTCTTGAAGGGCTGGCCCGGAATGCGGGAAAACATGCCGGTGGTGTTGTTATTGCGCCGTCAAAATTGACAGACTTTAGCCCCCTCTATTGTGAGCAGGGCAGTCCGGATCATACGGTTACCCAGTTTGACAAGAATGATATCGAGGCCGTTGGTCTGGTGAAATTCGATTTCCTGGGCTTGCGCACACTGACGATCATGGACTGGGCGGTACGAACGATTAACCAGCGGGCTGCAGAGGGTGACGGCGAGACGTTGGACATCAACAGTGTGCCGACGGATGACGAAGCAAGTTTTTCACTTCTCAAGTCCTGCCAGACGACGGCAGTCTTTCAGCTTGAATCGCGCGGCATGAAGGATCTTATCAAACGTCTGCAGCCAGATAGTTTTGAAGACATTATTGCCCTTGTTGCCCTGTTCCGGCCGGGACCGTTGCAATCTGGAATGGTCGATGACTTTATTGACCGGAAACATGGTCGCGCGAAGGTTATTTATCCCCACCCAGACCTTGAACCCATTCTGAAGCCGACATACGGGGTTATCCTCTATCAGGAACAGGTGATGCAGATTGCTCAAGTGCTGGCTGGTTACAGTCTTGGTCAGGCTGATTTATTGCGCCGGGCGATGGGCAAGAAAAAACCGGAAGAGATGGCCAAGCAGCGTGAGATCTTTCAGCAAGGTGCTGAAGGCCTCGGTGTCGACAAAGCCCTGGCCGCATCGATTTTTGATCTGATGGAGAAGTTTGCCGGTTATGGTTTTAATAAATCCCATTCGGCAGCCTATGCTCTGGTGTCTTATCAAACAGCCTGGCTAAAGACGCATCACCCGGCACCCTTTATGGCGGCTGTGTTGTCTGCTGACCTTGATAATACTGACAAGGTCGTGATGCTTATCGACGAATGTGCCGAGATGAAGTTGGTGATTGAGCCGCCGGATGTGAATAGCTGTGATTATGCGTTTACTGTCGCTGATGAAGAGACAATTCGTTATGGTCTGGGAGCGATTAAAGGGGTTGGTGAAGCCGCATTGGAGGCAATCATTGAAGAGCGTGTCAACCATGGCAGCTATGCGGATATTTTTGATCTCTGCCGGCGCATTGATCTGCGCAAGGCCAACCGCCGTGTGCTTGATGCCTTGATTCGCTCGGGAGCGCTGGACAGCCTGGATAAACATCGTGCACGACTGTGTTACCGACTGCCATTGGCTTTGCAGGCTGCTGAACGACATGCGCGTGATAGCGCCAGCGGCCAAAATGATCTTTTTGGCATAGCACCGGCAGCGTTGTTGCGACAAAGTACTCACAGGGATGATGATTGTGCTGAGGCAGCAGATGCTATTCCGGAATGGGAGGACGATGAGCGCCTGCGTGGTGAAAAGGAGACGCTGGGTCTTTATTTGACAGGACATCCGATTGAGCGTTATGCCGTTGATCTGAAAGCGATTGTCAGCCAGCGCATCCGTGATCTGCGTCCTGCAGGTGAAAAAAAGATGACTGTGGCGGGAATGGTTGTGGCTATTCGAACCATGAATAGTCGTCGTGGAGAGCGTATCGCCTTTGTGACGATTGATGATCGCAGTGGTCGTCTCGAAGTGGCCTTTTTTGGTGATGCTTACCAGGCCTGTCGGGAAGTACTGGCGAAAGACCGAATTATTGTTATTGTCGGTCCAGTTTCCATTGATGATCGTGATAATGTGCGGATGCGTGCAGAGCAGGCCTATGATATTGAACAAGCGCGGGCTGTCTTTGCCAAGCGTCTCGAACTCGACCTCCATGGCAGTGACGTTTCGGCTGACTTTATTGTCCGGTTGGCGGAGACTTTACGGCCCTTCAGTCCGGGGCCCTGTCCGGTGCAGGTCAATTATCGCAGCGGTGCAGCGCAAGCGAGCATGTTGCTGGGGAAAAATTGGGCAACGCAGCCTGCAGAAGAGCTTTTACAGCGGTTGCGTAAATTGACCCGTGATAAAGACGTGCGCATGGTCTACTGAAAACGCTTGCTTGAGCGTATGGATAAAATCGTCGACAATCTGCGGGTCATGTCGTGCGAAGACGGGGTGGACGCAGAACGATCGCGGCAAAAGGAGTCAGTTGCGGTGTACACGAGGTGTTTTGCGACAGGATGTGCAAAAACAATCCCGGGGTAACGGTGTCTTCGGCTTGCTGCCTTGCTGCAGGAAATTACCGTTATACTTGAATGGACAGGGCCGGATTGATTATGAGGCTGATGGCGAGCACTTTTTGATATCGTTGAAAGATAGCTTATTGCTGGCTAAGGACGCGGTTAATCGTCTCCGGTCGGGATTTCGGTGTGCAGAAATGGGTTAAAATTCAAGCAGGACTGCCAATGGTTGGGGGGAGTATGGGCGCAGCGAAACAAACCAGTATTCATGGCCAGTGGTCATCTAAGTGGGTATTCGTTCTTGCCGCGACGGGGTCTGCTGTCGGTCTTGGCAATATCTGGAAGTTTCCCTATATAACCGGTGAGAATGGTGGCGGTGCCTTTGTGCTTGTCTATCTTCTTTGTATTGTGGCTATTGGTTTGCCGATTATGATGGCCGAGATTATGCTCGGTCGTCATGGCCGCCAAAGCCCGATAAATACGATGCGTCTGCTGGCTGAAAAGGCCAAAGCCCATCCTGCTTGGCAGTATCTGGGCTGGATGGGGGTGTTGGCCGGTTTTTTGATTCTTTCCTACTACAGTGTTATCGCTGGTTGGGCACTGTCCTATGTTATGAAGAGTATCAGCGGTGCTTTTGTCGCCGCTTCGGCTGCCGATGTTGAAGACATTTTTTCGCAACTGACAGGGAGCCCTGTAAAACTGTTGTTCTGGCATTCACTGTTTATTCTGATGACCATGGCTGTTGTCGCTCGTGGTGTCAGAGGCGGGCTGGAGAAAGCCGTGCGTTTTCTGATGCCGGCCCTGTTTGCCATTCTGCTGGTTCTTGTCGGCTATGCGATGACGACAGGAGAGTATTTCTTTCAGGGTATAACCTTTTTATTTGCTCCGGATTTTTCCCGACTGACGGGCGCGGGTGTTCTGATCGCCATGGGGCACGCCTTTTTCACTCTTAGCCTGGGTATGGGGGCGATCATGGTTTATGGTTCCTATATGCCTCAGAATGCATCCATTACAGCGACATCACTGGCCATCGTTGGCGCTGATACTGTTGTGGCCTTATTGGCCGGGATGGCAATCTTCCCTATTGTTTTTGCCAATGGTCTGGCTCCTGGCGCTGGCCCCGGGCTTATTTTTCAGACGCTGCCAGTAGCCTTTGGTCAAATGCCGGGCGGTATCTTTTTTGCCAGCCTTTTCTTTTTATTGTTGGTTTTTGCTGCCTGGACCTCAGCTATTTCATTAATTGAACCGGCGGTTGCCTGGCTGGTTGAAAATCATGGCATGAGTCGTCTACGTGCCTCTGTCTGGGCTGGCCTGGTGACCTGGCTTGTTGGTCTGGGCACTGTCTTTTCATTTAATCTGGCGAGTGACTGGACTCTGTTTGGCAAGACTTTTTTTGACTTGCTTGACTTTTTGACGGCCAATATCATGTTGCCATTGGGCGGTTTGTTGATCGCTGTTTTTTGTGGTTGGGTTTTTTTTGCGGGTGAGAGTGTTGCTGAATTAGCCACACGGCCCTGGCTGTATTCAAGTTGGCGCTTTCTGTTGCGTTATATCAGTCCGGCGGCGGTCGTTGTCGTTTTTCTGCAGGCTATCGGTGTCCTTGGCTGAGATGGCACATGTTGGAAAAACAGCCATTGTACCGTTTAGTGCAGGGCAAATGTATCGCCTGGTCAATAATATAGAGGACTATCCGAAGTTTCTTCCGGCTTGCCGCCAGACCTGGCTGCATGAGCAGTCGGAAGAAGAAATAGTGGCGACCATTGCGCTTCAGAAAGGGCCTGTCAAATTATCGTTTACAACCCGCAATCGGCTCACCTTTGAGCGAGAGATTGATATGCGTCTTGAACGTGGCCCGTTTCGGCGCTTCGAGGGTGTCTGGTCATTCAAGCCGCTGACAGAGGAGGCCAGCCGAGTGGCTTTGGAACTGGAGTATGAGTTTGCCAACCCGATCCTGAAGGCAACGGCAGGCAAGGTCTTTGCTCTTGTTGCCGAGTCACTGGTTGATGCTTTTTGTTTACGTGCGAGAGAGGTTTATGGGTAATAAGGAACGTATTGAGGTTGAGGTTGCTTATGCACTGCCGGGAAAGCAGATTATTATCCCGGTCAGTATCGTGAGTGGTGGTACAGCCCTTGATGCTGTTAGTCATTCCGGTATTCAGGAGTCTTTCCCCGAGCTTGATCTTGAGAGTGGCAAGATCAAGCTCGGGATTTTTGGTAAGATCTGTAAACCCAGTAAAGAACTCAACAAAGGTGATCGTGTCGAAATTTATCGGCCGCTAATCGCTGATCCGAAGGAAGTCCGCCGGCAGCGTGCTGCCGAGGGAAAACAAATGAAGAAAGGGGGGGGAGATATTGAGGTGGCCAAGCAATGATGTTATTGGCGGTTGCAGCACCTGTCTGACAGGCGATAAAACGTCATCTTGTCAGTGCAGTCGCCCCCTGTTTCAGGGCTGCTCGTTGTCTATGCGCTGGAGAATCGTGCCTTCAAAATAGAGTGTCAGGTGCTGACGGCTTGTGTTGCCATTTTTGTCTTCAAGAGAATAGATGTAATCCCAGCGGCCATTATGGAATGGGTCACGTATTGGAGGCTCTCCGAGCAGGAAGATGACCTGCTCATCCCGCATTCCGGGTTTTAGTTTAACGATATCCTCCGTTTTCATAATGACGCCTTGCTGAATTTCAAGGTGGTGAAGGGAACAGGCACCGAGCAGCATGCTTATTACAAGCATCGCTGTAAGGATTAAGACTTTCATATGCAATGACCGCCAAGAGATAGATTGATTATGGCCAAGGTTACTACAAACGCCCCCTCATCGGCCACGGATAGTCAGGTCGGACAGACAGATCTTCGTCGTGCCGGACTTAAAGTGACGCACCCACGGTTGCGCATTCTCCATGTTCTTGAGCACAGTGAGAAGCGCCACCTGACCGCAGAGGATGTTTATCGTCAGCTTTTGCAGCAAGGGGAGGATGCCGGTTTAACGACCATTTACCGGGTCCTGACCCAGTTTGAAACGGCAGGACTTGTGGTGCGTCACAATTTTGGTGAGGGCCGCTCCGTTTTTGAACTTGACAAGGGCGAGCATCACGATCATTTATTATGTGTTGCCTGTGGGCAGGTGGAAGAGTTTATTGATGATGTTATCGAAAAACGTCAGCGCGAAGTGGCAGCTGAGAAAGGTTATGAAATGACAGACCATTATCTGCATATCTACGGTATCTGTGCCGCATGCCGTGACAAACAAAAGTGATCTGTTGGTGTCGTATGGAAGGCTGTGCTTGATTCTGGCACACCGGGTCTGAAGAGCTAGGCAATCGATATAGCCAAGCCTTAATAGCATGCCAGGCATGGCTGCTGTCAGTATTGCCGCGAATGAGTGACTTCGGGACGCCCTGAATATTGTTTCGCCGCTGTTCTTTATGTCTGACAGTAGCGGCTGTTTGCTGGCTAAATATTGTCGTTGAAGGCTGATATGTGCTATAAAGCGCGCGCAGACGAGGGATCTGGCTCGCACTCCGGTCCAGATTTCCTGGCTGTTTGATGGAGTTGTAAAAACTTAATGCCACACACGTATCGGCACGTATATCCGGGTGCCCGCAAGGGTTGGAGTACGGGATGCGTGGAGGTTTAACCCAAAACATTGAATGAGGTTTTACATGACAACACGCGTTACCATGCGCCAGATGCTTGAGGCTGGTGTTCACTTTGGCCATCGTACCCGCTACTGGAACCCGAAGATGGCACCTTATATCTTTGGTCAGCGTAGCAAGGTTCATATCATTAATCTTGAAAAGACATTACCGCTTTTCAATGATGCGATGAATTTTCTTGGCCAGTTGGCAAGCAAGAAATCAACCATTCTTTTCGTCGGCACGAAGCGTTCCGCACGTGTGGTGGTTCGCGAAGCAGCTAACCGCTGCGGCATGCCCTATGTCGACCAGCGTTGGATGGGTGGCATGCTCACCAATTATAAAACAGTCAAACAATCAATCCGCCGTCTGAAAGACCTTGAGGAAATGTTTGCTCAGGGAATGCAGGAACGTATCAACAAGAAAGAAATTCTCAAGCTTCGTCGTGAACTCGACAAGCTCGAACGTAATCTCGGTGGAATCAAGGATATGAACGGCACACCTGATGCCTTATTCGTCATTGATGTCGGCCATGAAAAGATTGCTATCAGTGAAGCCCGGAAGCTGGGTATTCCGGTGATTGCTGTCGTAGATACCAACCACAGCCCTGTCGGTATTGATTATCCGGTGCCGGGCAATGACGACGCAATCGGTGCGATCAAATTATATGTTGATGGTGCTGCCGATGCTATTGCAGAAGGTCGTCTGGCGACGGCTCAGGCGGGTGGAGATGCTGATGATTTTGTTGAAGTTGACGCGTCAGAAAAGGCGGCTGCCAGCTAGATCTTCGTGCTTCATGTGACGACTATGCTCGGCCGTGGCGCTTTCGTCACGGTCGGGCAGGATTATCCAAATATTGTTGAGGTTGAGTAGTTATGGCGATTACAGCAGCACAGGTTAAGGAATTGCGCGAACGCACTGGCTCGGGGCTTATGGAGTGCAAGAAAGCACTGGTTGAGACGGACGGTGATATCGATGCCGCTATTGACGCAATGCGTAAGTCAGGTTTGATCAAGGCAGGTAAAAAGGCCGGTCGTGTCGCCGCCGAAGGCGCTATCTTCATGAAGACATCAGCCGATGGTAAATCTGTTGCCATGCTGGAGATTAATTGTGAAACTGATTTTGTTGCCAAAAGTGATGACTTTACTTCCTTTGCCGCGAAAGTGATGGCACGTATTCTTGAGGCACTGCCAGAGAGTGTTGATACCCTGGCTGATATGCCTCTTGTCGAAGGCAGTGATACGACTGTTGATACCGCTCGCAAAGAGCTGATTGCCAAGCTTGGGGAGAATATTAACCTGCGCCGTTTGCAGTTGCTTAATGCCGGTGATGCTGATGCGCGTGTTGGCGGCTATATACATGGTGTTCGTATCGGTACTATTGTTGAGGTTTCCGGGGGCAATGAGGCCTTGTTGCGTGATATTGCCATGCATGTTGCCGCCAGTCGGCCACAGGCCGTGTCTGCCGATGATGTTCCGTCTGAGGTGATTGCCAAAGAACGCGAAATTATTCTTGCCCAATCCGAAGGCAGTGGTAAGCCTGCAGAAATCATCGAGAAGATGGTTGATGGCCGGATGCGTAAATTTCTTGCTGAAATCACCCTGCTGGGACAGGCATTTGTTAAAGACCCGGATACTACTGTCGGTAAAATGCTTGAAAAATCGGGTGCTCGTGTCGTTCGTTTTGCCTGCTTTGAAGTTGGTGAAGGCATCGAGAAAAAGAATGAAAATTTTGCCGATGAGGTCATGGCCCAGGTCCGCGGAGCCTAAACAAGGATGAGTGACCAGCCTCTCTATGAAAGAGTTCTGCTCAAGCTGAGTGGTGAAGCCCTGATGGGCGAAGACGATTTTGGGCTTAACCCAGCTGTCGTCGAACGTATTGCCAACGAAGTGCGGGGGTTGGTCGATATCGGAGTCCAGGTCGCCCTCGTGGTTGGCGGAGGGAACTTTTTCCGTGGCAGTCAATTGGCAGACAGTGGCGTTGATCGGGTCAGTGCTGACCAGATGGGTATGTTGGCTACTGTTATCAATGCCATGGCTATACAGGACGCTCTTGAGCAGCAGAATCTTTATGCACGCGTCATGTCTGCGGTCAAAATCAATCAGATTTGCGAAGATTACATTCGTCGTCGGGCGATCCGGCATCTTGAAAAGGGGCGCGTTGTCATTTTTGCTGCCGGTACCGGAAATCCGTTTTTTACGACGGATACTGCCGCCAGCTTGCGTGCGATCGAGATCAATGCCGACCTTGTCATCAAGGCAACAAAGGTTGATGGCGTCTATTCGGCAGATCCCAATATTGATGAGTCAGCCGTCCTTTATCAACGCCTGACTTTTGATGAGGTACTTGATGGTCGCCTGGGCGTCATGGATGCGACAGCCATTGTCCTCTGCCGTGATAATGACATGCCCTTGAGAGTCTTCAATATTAATCGTTCCGGCGCACTGAAGCGGGTTATTCTCGGCAGCAGTGAAGGGACGCTGGTTGAATGAAGCGGTTTATCGGCCTGTTGGGCCAGGATTAGCCTGAATCCATATTGCCGGGAGAAACATAATGCTCAAAGAAATACGTCAGGACGCTGAAAAGCGTATGGGCAAAACACTCGAGAATCTAGCCCAGGCTTTTTCCAAGATTCGTACCGGGCGAGCCCATACCAGTCTTCTTGACCATATTCGGGTGCCTTATTATGGTGACCAGGTACCCTTGAGCCAGGTCGCCAATGTTGTTGTCGCGGATGCCCGTATGTTATCGGTTACCCCCTGGGAAAAGAACCTTGTACCTGTGGTTGAGAAGGCGTTGCAGTCATCAGACCTGGGCATCAACCCGTCAACTTCGGGTAATGTTATTCGTGTTATTCTGCCTCCGTTGACAGAAGAACGTCGCCGCGATCTGGTCAAGGTTGTGCGTGCTGAAGCTGAAGGCGCGCGCGTGGCTATTCGCAATATTCGGCGTGATGCCATTAGTGATTTCAAATCCTTACTGAAGGAAAAAGAAATCAGTGAAGACGAAGAGCGTCATGCCCAGGAAGAGACGCAGAAACTGACCGACCGCTTTATCAAGAGCGTAGACGATAAGCTGACTGAGAAAGAAGAAGATTTGATGGCGATATAACGCCTTCATTCATTAAGATAGAGCTGCCAGTTTGCTCGGCTGATATGAACTTTTCATAATTGCCACCCTTGCTAAGACAATAGGGCATCCTGGCCACTGTCGCCGCTTCATACAGACACTGACAGATCCAGGCACGGTACACATGAGTAATTCTGTAGATGTTCCCGATGATGTTACCCTCTCGATGCTGCCTCGTCACGTGGCCATCATC
>JALWQD010000379.1 GCA_026994735.1 Gammaproteobacteria bacterium
ACAGGCGCTTCGATGCCATTCTGTTTGTTGAGCAGGCAGTGCGTCTGCAGGCTGGACGCCAAGATAAAAATATTCGCGTTTTTGGGGAGTGAGTATGAAACGTCGTGACTTTATTCGGGGTGTCGGCAGTGGTGCGATAGCCGCAAGCGGTGTGGCAGCAACGGCGTCTGTGCAAGCCGGACGGCGACGCTATCGCTGGAAACTGGTAACGACCTGGCCGCCAAATTTTCCTATCTTTCAGACCGGTGTAAAACAGTTTGCAAAAGACGTCCGGCGGATGAGTCGCGGAGCGATGACGATCAATGTTTTTGCCGGAGGTGAACTGATTCCTGCGCTGCAAACTTTTGATGCCGTTTCCCAGGGTACGATAGAGATGGGACATGGGGCTGCTTACTACTGGGCCGGCAAGATCCCCGCTGCGCAATTTTTTACAGCTGTTCCCTTTGGTCTCAATGCTCAGGGAATGAATGCCTGGTTTTATGGCGGCGGTGGCCATGAGTTATGGCAAGCGCTTTATGCTCCGCATGGTTTGATGCCATTCCCCATGGGTAATACCGGCGTTCAGATGGGCGGCTGGTTTCGTAAGCGCATCGATTCCCTGGCTGACCTCAAAGGCCTAAAAATGCGCATTCCCGGTTTGGGCGGTAAGGTGATTGCCAAGGCCGGTGTCAATCCGGTACTCCTCTCGGGGGGGGAGATCTATACGGCTCTTGAACGTGGAACGATTGATGCGACAGAGTGGGTGGGTCCTTATCATGATTTGCGCCTAGGACTCTATCGGGCAGCAAAGTATTATTATTATCCGGGTTGGCATGAACCTGGCCCAGCGCTGGAATTGACGGTTAACCGCAAGGTATGGGATGACTTGCCGAAGGAATTGCAATTGATTATCAGCACCGCGGCAATGGCGGCCAATTTACGTATGTTGTCGGAGTTCGAGGCTCGAAACCTGGAAGCCCTGGAAGAGTTGACGGGCAAGCATAAGGTTGATTTGCGCGCATTCCCTGATGAAGTCTTGCAGGCTTTGCGCCGTTTCACGACAGAAACCTTGCAGGAAGAAGCGGACAAGGATGCTCAGTTTGCTAAAATTCACAAGGCCTATAGCCAGTTTATGACGAATAATAATGGTTGGCGGGCGATTTCAGAGGCCGCTTATGCCCGGGCCCTGGCGGAGAAAAGCTGATTGACGAGCTTGTCTTGCGCCAGCTCATTTGCGAACGTATCCGCAGGTTGGAGAGCTGCGCGGATGTTGACAGCAATGCCGGCGACTGGTCTGCACTGAGCGGTGGCAGTATTAATCAGTGTTATCGCTTGCAACTGGCTGGGCATCATTATTTCGTCAAACTGAGTAGGGCCCGGCAAGGCTTGGCAATGTTTACTGCCGAAGCGGCTGCGCTGACCGAATTATCGGCATCATCGTTGATGCATATCCCCTCTGTGCTTGTCTGTGACGAGGTGGCCGGGAGTGCATTTCTCGTCCTCGAATATATCACCTTGCGGCCATTGCTTGAGGAGACCGGTGAACGCTTTGGCTATGCCCTTGCCAGCCTGCACCGGCAGGGTGCCGAGTATTTTGGCTGGGCGATGGACAATACGATTGGTTTGACGGCGCAAGACAATTCCCGCCATCAGGAGTGGCCGACATTTTTTGCTGTGTGTCGTTTGCAGCCACAGTTTATGCTGGCCCTGGAACGAGGTGCCAGCCTTGCTTTTGGTCAAATGAGTGAGCAGTTGTTGGCGAGGCTGCCGTGCATACTGGGAGATCACAAGCCGCTGCCATCGCTACTGCATGGTGATCTCTGGAGTGGCAATGTAGCCACTGATGAAGAGGGCAGGCCTGTTCTCTTTGATCCGGCCAGCTACTATGGTGACCGTGAGGTTGATCTGGCAATGAGCGAATTATTTGCGGGTTTCCCGGCTAGTTTCTACCGTGGCTATCATGCGTGTTGGCCGCTATCCGAATCGTATCCCCAACGCCGCCAGCTTTATAATCTTTACCACATTGTTAATCATTATAATCTTTTTGGTGGCCATTACCTGCGTCAGGCAGAGGCCATGATGAGGGATTTATTGCATTGTTCGTAGTGCCCCGCCAGCGTCGCATTCGAGCCGCTTTAGCCCGGTAAAAATTCAAGTGGGAAGGTGGTTTGCAAGCGTGGTACATCCATCTGGCCGAATTCGAAGGAGCGGATGCGTGCCCGCAAGCGGCGTTCAAGGCGGGGGTTTTTGAGTTCACTGCTAACAACCTTGCAGCTGCTGACCTTGCCCGATGGTTCTATCGTTAGCGCGAAAATAACCTTGCCGGCGAGGGAGGGATCTTTGCGTCGCGCTCTCTTGTAAAGGGTATAGAGGGCTTGTTCATGGGCCTCAAAGACGGCCGCAACGGATGTCAGTGATCGCTGCAGAAGTTCTTCATAGATAACATGACTGTCCGCGTTATCGGCGACGTCTTCAATACGTTTCAGCTTGTGGGCGCTCAATTTTGTTTTGCCCGCCTGGGTAACGGGAGCAGTTTCTTTGATGCCATGACTGCGTTGGCGGGCCGTTTCCTCGATGCGACTGGGTTTTTTCTGTTTTGCAATAGGTTTGGCCGCAGTTTTGCTGAGAGGCTTTTTAATCAATTCGGCGACTGTCGATTGCTGGCTCAATGAACTTAAGGCAGAGCGCATGGTTTGCAAGGCTGCCCGTGCTTCCAGAGTTTCCGCGGAAGGTTTTGCTTGCACTACCTTGACC
>JALWQD010000380.1 GCA_026994735.1 Gammaproteobacteria bacterium
CCTCTTCTTCATCTTCACCATAGGTCAACGGCCCAAGCTTCTCGGACAAACCCCAGCGAGTCACCATATTACGGGCAATATCGGTAGCCCGCTGAATATCATTCGAAGCGCCTGTGGTTACAGCGTCGGCACCAAAGATAATTTCCTCGGCAATACGGCCCCCGAACATGCTTGAAATCTGACTTTCAAGGCGTTGTTTACTATAACTATGGCGGTCTTCTTCGGGCAGAAACATCGTCACACCGAGGGCGCGGCCACGGGGAATAATAGTCACTTTATGAACCGGATCATGGGCCGGCACAAGACGTCCAACAATCGCATGACCGGATTCATGATACGCCGTCAGCCGTTTCTCTTCTTCACTCATTACCATTGAGCGACGTTCAGCCCCCATCATGATCTTGTCTTTAGCCTTTTCAAGATCAGACATATCAACCGTACGTTTATTGGCACGGGCTGCAAACAGGGCGGCTTCATTGATCAGATTGGCAAGATCCGCGCCGGAAAAACCCGGCGTTCCACGGGCAATGATCGAAGGCTCGATATTGTCGCCAACAGGGACTTTGCGCATATGTACACGCAGTATCTGCTCCCGGCCACGAATATCGGGTAATGGCACGACAACCTGGCGATCAAAACGGCCCGGGCGTAACAGTGCCGGATCGAGAACATCAGGACGGTTCGTTGCGGCAATAACGATAACCCCTTCATTGCCCTCAAAACCATCCATTTCGACCAGCAACTGGTTAAGCGTCTGCTCACGTTCATCATGTCCGCCACCCAGGCCGGCACCACGATGACGACCAACCGCATCTATTTCATCGATAAAAATGATACAGGGTGCATGTTTCTTCGCCTGCTCAAACATATCACGTACACGCGCAGCACCAACACCAACAAACATTTCGACAAAATCAGAACCGGATATGGTAAAGAAAGGTACTTTCGCCTCGCCGGCAATGGCCTTTGCCAAAAGCGTCTTGCCTGTTCCAGGAGGCCCTACCGTCAGAACGCCGCGGGGAATCTTGCCACCAAGCTTCTGAAACTTGCTCGGATCGCGCAGGAACTCAACCAGCTCACCGACTTCTTCCTTCGCTTCTTCAACACCGGCAACATCCTGAAATGTGATCTTAACCTGATCTTCATTCAGCAAGCGTGCCCGACTACGGCCAAAAGACATTGCTCCACGACCGCCACCACCGCCTTGCATCTGACGCATGAAAAAGATCCAGACAGCGATCAGCAACAGCATGGGGAACCAGGAAATAAAGATCTGCATCAGCAATCCCTGCTGCTCCTTCGGTCGCGCCTTGATAGTCACGCCGTTATCAAGAAGATCACCAACCAAGCCAGGATCACCGGGATTATAGGTCGCAAACTTCTTGCCTGCTTGTGTCGTCCCCATAATCGCCGGGCCATTGATCATGACCTCACGAATATCGCCACTCTTGATGCTGTCAATGAACTGGGAATATGACAGTTGTTGCGAAGCAACCTGCGGCGGGCTGAAATTATTAAACACGGAAATCAAGACGATCGCGATCACCACCCACAGGATGATGTTCTTTGCCATATCGTTCAAATTACTGTCCTCTAAACTAAGTCAATCGTCTCCCATTCCAGCTGGAAACGAGGATCTATGGGCCCATTGGGGCATCCGATTACTGAAGCAGCTCCGCCATCTTAGCGTAAAACCAGAAAAAACCTCAGTTTTCCACTGTCCGCCGACCGCGGGCAAGCACATAAACCTCTCGTGAACGAGGTCGCGAAGCCTTGGGTTTGCGGATAATCACCCGTCGAAAGGCCTGCCGAACCTCTCGAATAAAGTCATCCGAACCTTCACCCTGAAACATTTTCATCAATAAATCGCCATCAGGCTTCAGTACCTGTTTGGCCAGCTCCAAGGCAAGCTCGGTCAGCAACATCGCCCGGGGCTGGTCAATGGCTGTCATACCACTAATATTGGGGGCCATATCTGAAATTACAAGATCTACCGAACGCCCCGCAATAACACTCTCCAGTTCGGCCAAAACAGACTCCTCACGAAAGTCACCCTGAAGAAACTCAACACCGTCTATTGCCTCCATCGCCAAGATATCCAGAGCAATCACCCGGCCCTTGCGGCCGACCTGCTGCTGCGCTACCTGTGACCAGCCACCCGGGGCAGCACCGAGGTCAACAACACATTGCCCCGGACGCAGCAGTCGATCACGCGCCTGTATTTCCAGCAACTTGTATACCGCTCGTGAGCGATAGCCTTCGCGGCGTGCACGCTTAACGAAATCATCATTGTGATGCTCATCAAGCCAGCGACGCTTACTACGATGGGATGACATACCTTCCCCCGATAAGATTTCCGGCACTTGGCCCTATCGCCAGGCCAGATATTTGTTGTAGACTCCCCGCACCATGAAAGTAACCGCGAACCAACGACGTCAATTACGATCTCTTGCCCATCATTTAAAACCCGTGGTGACGATCGGCAATGCCGGGCTTTCTCCCGCAGTCAGTGCTGAAATTGAGCAAGCTATCGCTCACCATGAATTGATCAAGGTCCGTATCCAGGGGGCTGAACGCGCGATCAAACGCGATATCGCCAAACGTATCCAGACGAAAACAGATGCTGTGATCGTCCAGGAAATTGGTCATATTCTGGTTCTTTACAGAGCGGCAAAACCGGCACGCATCCAGCTCGAAAAGCACTGAACAGGCTTCTTCACTGAAATCTCAGACGTAGCTGACCTCGACCACTTCATATTCGCGCAGACCGCCCGGCGCATCAAATGAAGCCACATCCCCCTCTTCCTTGCCAATCAAGGCTCTCGCTATCGGTGATTTAACCGAGATCTTGCCTCTCTTGATATCAGCCTCAATATCACCAACGATCTGGTACGTCACTTCTTCATCGGTATCAATATTCAGCAGTTCCACTGTCGCACCGAAAACAATACGGCCTTCACAGCTGCTGGCCAGTCGTTCAATATCAATAATTTCAGCCTGCGACAAAGTCGCCTCCAACTCCTGAATGCGGCCTTCGATAAAACCCTGTTCTTCGCGGGCAGCATGATATTCGGCATTTTCCTTCAAGTCTCCGTGAGCACGCGCCTCGGCAATGGCTTCGATCACCTGCGGCCGTTTGACTTGCTTCAGTTCATGCAACTCTTCGCGCAAGCGGGCAGCGCCTGCCGTGGTCATTGGCACCTTATTCATGATTGATTTACCTCATGCAGTTTTTGCAGACTGTTAACATCAAAAGCCCCGGCACATCCCATAGCCTGACACATGGCCCAGGCCCCTGCCGCAGTCGTGGTATAAGTAACCTTGTTTTGCAATGCTGCCCGGCGGATTTCACCCGAATCGGCGATCGCTTTACGACCTTCCGTCGTATTGATGATGAGATTGATTTCACCGTTCTTGATCATGTCAACAATATGCGGCCGCCCTTCGCCAACTTTATAGACAGAACTGCAGTCGATACCTGCCTCAGCCAGTACCGCTGCTGTTCCGGCCGTTGCCAAAAGACGAAACCCCAGCAAAGCCAATTCCCGTGCCACAGCAACAGCCTTCTCTTTATCAGCATCACGGACACTGATGAAGGCCTTGCCACTCGCGGGCAAGGTAACACCTGCAGCACGTTGCGATTTGGCAAAAGCCTCAGCGAAGGTTTGTGCGATCCCCATCACTTCACCTGTCGACTTCATTTCCGGCCCCAGTATAGTATCGACACCGGGAAATTTAGCAAAGGGAAAGACAGCTTCCTTGACGGCAAAGTAATCACCAAGCAGCTCTGCCGTTACTCCTTGATCGACCAGGGATCGTCCGGCCATACAACGAGCGCCGATTGCTGCCAGTGCCCGGCCAGTGGCTTTGGCGACAAAAGGAACGGTTCTCGACGCCCGCGGATTAACTTCCAGAACATAAACATCACTGCCTTTAATCGCAAATTGTACATTCATCAAACCAACCACATTCAAAGCGCCGGCCATGGCCACTACCTGGCGCCGTAATTCAGCGATCATAGCGGTACCGAGACTGTAAGGTGGCAATGAGCAGGCCGAATCGCCGGAATGCACTCCGGCCTGCTCAATATGTTCCATAATTCCCCCGAGGATGACGTCCTTACCATCACAGACGGCATCGACATCCACTTCAATGGCATCGTCAAGGAAGCGATCCAGTAACACCGGTGCAGCCGCAGAAATGTTCACTGCAGTCTGCATATAGCGTTCGAGATCAGCTTCATTATGAACGATCTCCATTGCCCGTCCACCGAGAACATAGGAGGGACGCACGACCAGCGGATAACCGATCTCGCGCGCCGAGGAAATGGCGGCATCAACAGAGTGAACAATACGGTTTGGCGGTTGCAATAACCCCAGTCTTTCAATCATCGCCTGAAAACGTTCACGATCTTCAGCAAGATCAATGGCATCCGGCGACGTGCCAATAATCGGTGCACCAGCAGCGGCCAGCAAACGGGCCAGATTGAGAGGTGTCTGACCACCGTATTGAACAATCACCCCTGCCGGCTTTTCGACAGCAATGATTTCCAGAACATCTTCAAGCGTCAAAGGTTCAAAGTAGAGACGATCGGAAATATTGTAGTCCGTTGACACCGTTTCCGGATTGCAATTGACCATGATGGTCTCATAGCCATCTTCACGCAGGGCAAGAGCGGCATGAACACAGCAATAATCAAATTCGATACCCTGACCGATACGGTTGGGACCTCCACCGAGAACCATGACTTTCCGCCTGTCCGTGGGTTCTGCCTCGCAAACCTGTTCATAGCAGGAATAGAGATAAGCTGTGCTGGTAGCAAATTCAGCGGCACAAGTATCGACCCGTTTATAGACAGGATGTATGCCCAACTGCCAACGATGCTGACGCAATGCCTCCTCACTGACAGAAAGCAATTTCGCCAACCTGCGGTCGGAAAAACCTTTCCCTTTCAGGCGCCGTAAAGTCCCCTCATCAATGGCATCCAGAGTCAGTCCGGCGAGACTGCCTTCCAACACCACCAATTCATGTAATTGTTCAAGAAACCAGGGATCAATACCGCTCAATTCCTGAATGGTTTCAAGACTGAAGCCACAACGAAAGGCGTCCGCAACAAACCAGAGCCGGTGGGGGCCTGGAAAACGTAGCTCCTGACGCAATGTATCAAGATCATCATCACTGTTGCCGGGTAATATTTCATCAAGGCCATCAACACCAGTTTCCAGCCCGCGCAGCGCTTTTTGCAACGATTCCTGAAAAGTCCGGCCAATGGCCATGACTTCACCGACCGACTTCATTTGTGTACTTAGACGGGCATCAGCGAGAGGAAATTTTTCGAAGGTAAAACGGGGCACCTTGGTAACAATATAGTCGATCGTTGGTTCGAATGATGCTGGCATCGCACCAGCAGTAATCTCATTCTCGAGTTCATGCAGGCGGTACCCTAGCGCCAGTTTGGCCGCTACACGGGCAATGGGAAAACCTGTAGCCTTTGACGCCAGAGCAGAAGAACGTGAGACACGCGGGTTCATCTCGATAATGACACAGCGGCCGTTTGCAGGGTTGATCGCAAACTGGACATTAGAGCCACCCGTATCGACACCGATCTTGCGCAGAACGGCCAGCGAAGCATCGCGTAGATACTGGTATTCCTTATCACTGAGTGTTAACGCCGGTGCTACCGTTATCGAGTCGCCGGTATGCACGCCCATGGGATCAAGGTTTTCGATAGAACAAATGATAATGCAATTGTCATCACTATCGCGGACAACCTCCATCTCATATTCTTTCCAGCCGAGCAATGACTCTTCAATAAGCAGTTCACAAGTTGGCGACAGATCGAGGCCACGCTCACAAATTTCGACGAATTCTTCACGATTGTAGGCAATACCACCGCCACTGCCACCGAGTGTAAATGATGGCCGGATAACGGTAGGAAAACCCACCTGACTCTGGACCTGGAAGGCCTCCTCAAGACTATGAGCCACTGCAGAACGGGCCGATTCGATACCAATATCCACCATCGCCAAGCGGAATCGTTCACGGTCCTCGGCCATATCAATGGCATCACGTGAGGCGCCGATCATCTCGACGCCATAGCGTTCCAGAACACCTTCACGCGCCAGGTCAAGGGCGCAATTCAGTGCTGTCTGCCCGCCCATCGTCGGCAGCAAGGCATCGGGACGTTCCTTGTCGATAATCTTTGCAACCGTCTGCCAATCGATACTCTCGACATAGGTCGCATCGGCCATACCGGGGTCCGTCATGATCGTTGCCGGATTGGAATTCACCAAAATAACGCGCAGGCCCTCTTCCCGAAGTGCCTGACAGGCCTGGGCTCCCGAATAATCAAACTCACATGCCTGACCGATCACAATCGGGCCGGCACCGAGAATCAGGACACTTTCAATATCGTTTCTTTTCGGCATCTACCTAGGGCCTATCCACAGAAAACATTAACAGGGCAACTGCGGCTGAATTTTTTCCACACGCAGTAAAGAAAAGCGCCATCCCCGGGATCATTCACTGCGATCCTTCATCAGGGCAACAAATTGATCAAACAAGGCTGCAGCATCATGCGGACCAGGACTTGCCTCAGGATGCCCCTGAAAGCCAAAGGCAGGATGACTGCGGTGATGTATTCCCTGCAGGGAATTATCAAACAATGAGCGATGAGTAACCATCAGACAATCAGGCAGGTTCTGCTCGGAAACAGCAAAGCCATGATTCTGGCTGGTAATCAATACCTGGCGCGTGACCAGATCCTCGACAGGATGATTGGCACCATGATGACCAAACTTCATCTTTTCGGTAGCAGCGCCACTGGCAAGTGCTAACAGCTGGTAGCCCAGACAAATCCCGAATAATGGCATGTCGGCCCTTAAAAACTGCTCAATAGCAGCAATCGCATAACGGCAAGGCTCCGGATCACCCGGGCCATTTGACAAAAAGACGCCATCAGGGGCAAGCGCAAAGACATCACTGGCCGGCGTTTCAGCGGGCACAACCGTCACGCGACAGCCCCTGTCGACAAGCAAACGGAGAATGTTTTTCTTGACACCAAAATCATAGGCAACAACATGCAGGTCAGCCGCCACCACCTCTGCAGCAGGCAGCGCCGTCGGAAATACCCAACTGCGCTGTTGCCAATGATATTGTTCGCGGGTAGTCACTTCGCTGGCCAGATCCAGCCCCTGCAGGCCCGGAAAACCACGTGCCAGCGCGACAGCCTCCTCTGCACAGAGTTCCGCAGCACTCATCAAGCAGCCGCGCAACACCCCTTGATCTCGTAATTGACGTGTCAGTGTCCGCGTATCGATACCCGCGATAGCCACCGTGCCATGGGCGGCCAGGTATTCAGCCAGCGTCTGACGACTGCGCCAATTACTGACAGAGGCAGAGAGATCACGGATGATCATGCCACTGGCATGAATCAGGCTTGATTCCTCATCATCAGGATTGACGCCAACAATACCGATATGAGGCGCAGTAAAAGTGATGAGCTGACGACAATAGGACGGATCGCTGAGAATCTCCTGATAGCCGGTCATGGCCGTATTAAAAACGACCTCACCGACGGCAACGCCTGGGCTGCCAATCGATTCCCCATAAAAACAACTGCCGTCCTCAAGCGCCAGCAAAGCCGGTTGATACACCCTTACCTCCATTGCAGATATTTCCTCGGGAACAGCAACCTGCAATGCAGCCTGTCAAGGCAACGCCATGTCATCTGAGCGGGCCAGAAGTCCGTCTGGTTTCAGGCCAGCGATTCTAGCCCATCCGTCAGTGAACGTCCATGAAGTCAGGGGCTTTCCGCGTCACCCCGGAAAGCCCCTGTAAAGAACGATACTTGTAGCAACGGGTACGCTGGCTCTCAGCGTCGACCGTTGTTATCGCGGTAATAATAACGACGGCTTAACATCAACAACAGGCTGCCAACAAGCAGAAGCAGCCATGTTGGCGGCTCGGGAATGACAAACTCCAGTTCCAGCTCGGAACTTTCAAGCTCAAAATTCTGACTATGGCTACTCGACGAGCTGTTCGAGATATTAATCTGAATACCGCCATCGGCCGAAGCAGCAAAAATAGCGCCAAGGGCATTCAGGCTGTCAATCGTTGCACTGTTACCAAAATCATCAAAAAGATTAAAGTGAATCTCCAGATCCTTGCCCTTCTCGTCGAGAGCCAATGCCAGACTGGTCGCGGTAGCCGGGATCACCGGCAACGCCCAAATCGAAAAGCGACTGTCATCATCAAGATCATGAAAACCCAGTTTCAGCGCAAATTCAATCAGACTGTCACGCCGAAATGCCTTGATTTCGGCACGATGTTCGGGCGACAGCCCCGGATTACGGAGAAAATGAGTATAGGTGAAATTTGCCAGCCCCTGACCAAACAGGGCATTATTATTCGTTGTTGGCTGATTGCCACCCGACACGGGTACCAGCGTTTGCTCAAAAACATCATGACTCTCTTCACGGTACTTAGTCTTACCATGGGAATCGACATGATCAACAACTGACTGGTCAAAATTAAAATCGATACGAGTAGAGTCCCGGCTGATTTTTTCCCGCAACTCATAGTGATCAAGCGGATCAATCACAACATCATCGGCACGGGTAGGTGACGCGCTGACCGTTGTCGATAGCAACAACATTCCCAGTAACAGCCAGCCATAGCTCAATTTCTTGTACATGATGCTACCTTCCTCCCGCCTTGGTGACGGCACACACTGTCACCCGGCCTATTTCTTATATCTCTTTCATCGGCTATATATGTCAGATATCCATAGCGCCGCGAATCATCGCCCTGAATACCGGAAAAATATCTATACAAGGTTCTATACAAAATATATGCCAAGAGTCATAAGTCGCTGTTAAAAAACGACATGACGTTTACACACACAGCGGATAAAAACATACTGTAAAGCAGGCATTACAATGAAGGGGAACCTGCAGCGGCAGAATGGCGTCTCAAGCTGAAGCTGAGCGAAATTGCCTGCTGAGCGGGTAATCTCACGAGATAACAGCCAAACCGTGAACAGGTTCTCGATTTTTTCGTCACCGGCAGTCGCTAACGAACACAGTGGACATCAGGCCGTTAACAGGAAAACCATGAATAGACCCGATCTTTGCAAAGGTTATCGCCGTCAAAAGGCAATACCCCGGTTAGCCAGGGTTGTCCTTCTGGCCATCCCATTATTGCTCACAGCCTGTGGCGGCAGCACTAGCGCCAGCAGTTCACCCTCCGCCGCTATCAACATCAACAACAGCGCGCCTGCCCCCATTGCCAGCGCTCGCACTGTCAGCATCTCCTGGAATGCGCCCACTGTACGCATTGACAACGCCCCGGTCGTGCCTTCGGAGATTGGTGGCTACCGGATTTATTACGGTAGTGACAGCAATAACCTGCAATTGCTGACAGAGATTACAGACCCCGGCCGGACAAACTTCACAACCGCCGAATTGACACCCGGCAGCTATTATTTTGCCGTCACTGCCTACGATGTCTATGGCACTGAAAGCCAATATTCAAACATCGATAACAAGGTCGTTCTCTAAGATAGCGAGAGCAGTCTTGGATAACAGCGACAGGAGAACTCAGGCTTCGCCACCTGAACGCATTGTCAGCGCCCGTAAACGGGCATGTTCGAGGGTCAATGCATCTTCAAGGCCGTCGAGCCGCTTTTCCAATGCCACAATACGCTCCTGCATCTGAATATAGATCTGCAGATCATCCCCCGGAACCTTTGTCTGCTGTCCCTGTTCACTGGCACGCAACGGTCGCGCAACCTCGCAATCAAGCTCCTCGACAACATGTTCCAGCAGCGCAGCGTCAAACGCGTGAACCTCTTCGAGAAAACCAAACAACAACAAACGGTCAACAAGGGTGTTAATACGCCGTGGAATGCCGCCTGTTTGGGCATAGACAGCAACAAACAGGTCTTCAGTAAAATCAGGGTCACCCTGCCACCCCACCAACCCCAAACGATGTTCTATATAGGGCCGCACCTCGCCCATCTCGAGGGCACCGAGGTGATAGGAAGCAATAACACGCTGGCTCAACTGCTCCAGCTGGGGCGAGCGTAACGTGGCCGCAAATTCTTTTTGGCCAAGCAGGAATGTCTGCAAATAAGGCTCGGAAATGCTTTGAAAATTTGACAACATGCGCAGTTCTTCAAGCGCCGAAATCGACAGATTTTGTACCTCATCGATCAGTAGCAAAACACGTCGCCCCTGCCCGGCCATCCGTCCCAGCAAGCGCTCAATTCCCCGCAACAAGCCGGCCTTGCTAACGCCCTCGAAGGCAATCCCAAGTTCGGCCGCGACCATACGCAATATCTCATTATCATCGAGACCGGTATTATTCACGCGAATCACTTGAAGATGGCGGTCCTGCAGGTCATTGACCAGCGCTTCAACCAGGGTTGTTTTACCGGTACCAATATCGCCGGTAATCACAATGAAGCCTTCACCTTCAGAAATACCATATTGCAGATAGGCCATGGCCCGTTCGTGGCCACGACTGGCGAAATAAAAACGGGGATCAGGACTGAGGCGGAAGGGTTTTCCGCTGAAATTGAAGTAGTCCTCATACATAAATGACAACCCCTTTTATATCGCCGTAAAAGATGTCCCGGAGTCGTTTCAAACCGGCATACGCCCCTTAAAAGCGCGTAACATTTTACCCATCCCGCCCTTTGATAGTTGCTTCATCATTTTCTTCATCTGTAC
>JALWQD010000381.1 GCA_026994735.1 Gammaproteobacteria bacterium
CATTATCAGACCGCCAGTGCTGGCGGGCGCGGGGCCGCGCGTGATATTTGCGAGCTGATACTTGATGCCCAAGGGCATCTCGCCAGCCGCTGGCAGCAGTATCTCAATGTTGATTGAGTACTTCGCTTGAGGGGCTGCGGATGACAGGTTTTTCCTTGCAGTGGCGTCGTCGCTATGGCCTGTTACTGTTAATCGCGATTGTCGCACTGACCAATAAAATGTTGCAGGAAACGGGGCAACCGTTGTTGCCCGCGTCGGGCAGCTCTGTGCAGGCAGACTATATTTTTGAGGATTTTACGGCCATCCGGCTAGACCAGGAGGGCCAGCCGCTGCAGGAAATCAGGGCCGATGAGATGATACACTTCGCCGATGCCGGGCTGGCCTTGCTGGCGCAGCCCTTGCTGATCGATCCGCAAAGACATTGGCGGGTTAAAGCGCAAACGGGAGTACTCGTCGATAGCTTGCAGTTTGCCCGTTTACAAGGACAGGTGCATTTTCGCCGGCAGGCTCCTCAGCGTCAGCCACTGAGTCTTTTCAGCGAGATACTCGATATTCGTTTCGCGGATGAGCGGGTGGAAACGGATGAGGCGGTACGTATTGAACAGGGGTCAGCGGTTACTGATGCCATGGGGATGCGTCTGGAGCTTGATCAGCAACGATTGTTTCTGCTCGCTGATGTCCGCAGCCGCTATGTCCCGCCAGGACACTAGTTGCTATTTTTAAGTGTACTGACAGCAACTTTTGTACAGATTAATGACGGGCCGGTTTTTTGTTTCGCAGTGATTATGAGGGGATGACATTGTTCGGTGTGGTCAGCAGCAGCTGTTCGAGATTCTTTGTGCTTCGTGGCATGAAACTGCTACTGATAGGTCTGTTGTGTGGCTTTCAATCGCTGCAAGCCATGCCCAGTGATCGCAAGGCCGTGGCTCAGCTTGAGGCTGCGCGTGTCGAAATCGATGAACAAACGGGTATCAGTATTTATCAGGGAGATGTCCATTTTCAGCAGGGTAGTCTCAATCTCTGGGCCGATAAGGTGACGTTGTACAGTCGACAGGGTAAGGTCGAGCGCCTGCTTGCAGAAGGCCAGCCGGCACGTTTGCAACAGCGATTGGCGGGCGACGAGAAGGATGCACGTGCACAGGCCACGAGCATTGAGTATTTCCTTTTTGATGGCAAGTTGATACTTCGCGGCGACGCCCATATGTGGCGTCAAGACGATGAATTTCTCGGTGACGCCATTACCTATGACGAGGTGCGCGACACCGTTGTTGCCGAGAGCGATGGTGACGGACGGCGAGTGCAGGTCATTATTCACCCGGCCGGTGATGCCAGTGACTGAGTCGGAGACGCCCCCTGCGCTGACAGTTTCTGCGATTAGCAAACGTTTCCGCTCGCGCGTCGTTGTCGACAGTGTCAGCCTGCAGCTTGAGGCCGGCCAGGTGGTTGGCCTGCTTGGCCCCAATGGGGCCGGTAAGACGACAACGTTTTATATGATTGTCGGTCTGATTCCCTGTGATAGTGGTTCGATTGTCATTGATGGCAAGGATGTAACCCAACAGCCGATGCATTTGCGCGCCCGTTCCGGGCTCGGATATTTACCTCAGGAAGCGTCCATTTTCCGCAAATTGACAGTCAGTGACAATATCAAGGCAATCCTGGAGACGCGTCGGGACCTGAACCGGCCGCAACGGCAGCAGCAGCTGGAGGAGTTACTGGAGGCGTTGCATGTCGACCATTTGCGCGACCACCTTGGAATGAGCCTTTCCGGCGGCGAGCGCCGGCGTGTTGAAATTGCTCGTACACTCGCCACCAGGCCACGCTTTATCTTGCTCGATGAACCCTTTGCCGGCGTTGACCCGATCTCGGTTCTCGATATTCAGAGTATTATTGGTTACCTGTCCGAGATGGGTATCGGTGTGCTTATTACGGATCATAATGTGCGTGAAACACTGGGCAGCTGTCAGCGCGCCTATATTGTCAGTCAGGGACAGGTCATCGCTGAAGGCAATGCTGAAGAGATTCTCGCCAACGAAGAGGTGCGTAAAGTCTACCTGGGACAGCATTTCCGGTTATAGTAGCCAACAGGACGAGCGGTCAGGGAAAGGATGGTCAGCATTGTTGAGGAATTGATGCCAGAAGACAGGTTACGCTTGCGGATAGATTTCTGTCACGGCGTGTTTGGATCTAGAATGTACTTTGCCATGTATTATTAAGCCGAGGGTCAGTCCGGTCTCACGATGAAACAGGTTTTGCAACTCCGCGTCGGTCAGCAACTGACCATGACGCCGCAACTGCAACAGGCTATCCGTCTGCTACAGCTTTCAACGCTCGATCTCGCTGCCGAGATCCAGGAAAATCTTGAAAGCAATCCCTTGCTGGAACTGGATGAAGGATCCCCGGACGGCACCAGTGAGCACACCAGTGATCACAGTGATGATGCCCAGGCGAAAAATGAAGGGCCATCAACGGAAACACCCGCCGATCAAGCGATGGAGATGAGTGCCACTTCCGAAGAGTTGCCGGTAGACAGTAGCTGGGAAGATATTTACGATAGCGCTCCGATGACAGCGGCCGGTGTCTCGGGTGACGGTGAAGATCGTGATTTTGACAGCCAGAATAGTGCCGAGGATTCTCTCCGTGAGCACCTTCTCTGGCAGATGCAGCTGACCCATTTCAGTGACCGCGATGTTTCGATAGCCATGGCTATTAT
>JALWQD010000382.1 GCA_026994735.1 Gammaproteobacteria bacterium
ATCGATGCCTTGGGAATGGGGAAAATTTCGGTTGGCCCCCCCTATTTTGCCCTTGTCTTCGTGCCGATCATGGCACCGCTGGTCTTTCTCATGGGGGTCGGGCCAGTGGCAAGCTGGAAGCAGGCATTACTGCCAGATCTTGTTACCCGCCTGCGCTGGGCTTTTGCGACGGCATTTGTTCTCGCGCTCATCATGCCCTTTTTGATTGGTAAGTGGACACCATTGATCACTCTGGGACTGTTCCTTGCCTTTTGGGTAATCAGTACCATCGTACTGAGTTTTGCACGTCGTATTCAGCGCAATAGTGATCTTAAACGGGCACCACTGGCCGGCATGACACGAAGCTATTTCGGTATGCAGACTGCGCATTTTGGTGTGGCTGTTTTTGTCATTGGCGTCACCATGGTCAAGGGGTATGAAATTGAAAAAGATCTGCGTATGAATATCGGTGATACGACGACGGTTGCCGGTTACGTCTTTCGCTTTGATGGCGTTGCCAAAACGAAAGGGCCGAATTACACCGCGACGAGGGGGTTTTTGCAGGTATCACGAGATGGCAAGGAATTGCTCATCATGCATCCTGAGAAGCGGATTTATAATGTTCAGACGATGCCGATGACCGAAGCAGCTATTGATACCGGTTTTTTTCGTGATCTTTATGCCTCTTTGGGAGAACCGGTCAGTGGTGGTGCCTGGAGTGTCAGAATCTATTACAAGCCTTTTATAGACTGGATCTGGGGTGGCTGTTTTATCATGGCCCTGGGTGGGTTCATGGCGCTCAGTGATCGTCGTTATCGTCTTGCCAGCCGAGCCAGTAAAAAAGCGAAGGCTGAGCAAGGCAAGAAGGCTCAATTGGCCAATGAGGGAGCTCAGGGATGAAGTTGCGTTTGATCCTGCCGCTGCTGGTTTTTTTGGTTATGGTTGCTTTTCTTGGCCGTGGTCTGGTGCTCAACCCGACCGAGGTTCCTTCTCCGTTGATCAATAAGCCTGCGCCGACCTTCAAGCTGAGTCAGTTAAATGAACCTAATGCCTTTTTTGACAGTGCTGAAATGCATGGCAAGGTTTGGCTGCTAAATGTTTGGGCATCCTGGTGCGTATCCTGTCGTCAGGAACATCCCTTGCTTGTGTCACTGTCGAGACAGCATATCGTGCCAATTTATGGCCTTAACTATAAAGATAACCGTATCGATGCTCTTGGCTGGCTGCGTGATCTAGGTAATCCTTATACCATGAGTATTTTTGATCAGGATGGCCGGGTTGGCATGGATTATGGTGTTTATGGGGTTCCTGAAACCTATGTCATAGATAAGGAAGGTATTATTCGCTATAAGCAGATCGGGCCGGTAACCCCGAAGGCGCTGAAAGAAGAGATCTTGCCATTAGTCAGGAGGTTGCAGGGATGAGTGCTGCCAAAAGACAGCTTTTTATGGCGACAATGTTGCTCGGTTTAGTGTCATTTGTGCTGCCATTGCATGCGAAAGAAGCGGCGCCGATGATTTCTGATCCAGAGATCGCCAGCCGTATGGCGGCGATGACGCTGAAGTTGCGCTGTCTTGTGTGTCAGGGGCAGTCGGTGGCCGATTCGCATTCTGATTTTTCCAATGATATCCGGCGAGAAATTCAAAAGCTGATGTCTGCCGGTAAAACAGATGCGGAAGTGATTGATTTCCTTGTTCAGCGTTATGGTGATTTTATCCTCTATGAGCCGCCAGTGAAAGGCGTGACAATGATGCTCTGGTTTGGTCCTTTTATCTTACTCATAGTTGCTGTCATTGTGTTGATTACTGTCCTTAAACGGCGGATACGTTCCCGCGAGCCGGAGTTGTCCGCAGAAGATATCGCCCGTGCCGAGCAATTGCTCTCAGAAGACCGAAGTAAAGGCAAAACCCTATGACCGTATTTATAATCACCGTCGTCGTGCTGTTGCTCACGGCTCTGATACTTGTCGCTCCGCCATTGCTTGGTCGCGGTGAACGTCGGCGAGATGAGCTTGCCCGTCGCGAAATGAATTTACAGATCCATCGTGATGCCCTGGTCGAGTTGGATAAGGATCTGCAGCAGGGGACGGTCAGTGAATCGCAGCACAAGCAATCCAGGCGTGAACTTGAACAGCGCTTGCTTGATGAAGTCGATCAGGAAGAAGAATCCCATCAAGGCCAGGTTGCCGGTGGCCGGCGTCTGGTGGCCATTGTTTTACTGCTTTTTATTCCAGTCTTTGCTGTCGGCATGTATAAGCACCTGGGGTCGCCGGAGGCCTTTGCGCCTCAGCTGGCTGAGGCAACAGCGCCAACAGGTGGCGCTGATCTGTTGGGTGCGCCGATGCAGGATCGTATCAATGGCATGGTGCAGAAGTTGGCCGCACGGTTGGCAAGTAATCCTGATGATGCCGAAGGCTGGATGATGCTTGGGCGTTCCTATATTGTCCTTGATCGTTTCGAAGATGCACGTACTGCGCTTGAAAAGGCTGCTGCCTTGAAGCAGGATGACCCACAATTACTGGTTGATCTTGCCGACGCTCTGGCGATGACCAGTAGTCAGTCACTTGCCGGTCGGCCAACAGAATTAATCGCTCGTGCGTTGATGATTGACCCTAACAACCAGAAGGCTCTCTGGCTAGCCGGTACCGCAGCATTTGAACAAGGGAGTTATGCTGAAGCGGTGCAGTTATGGCGTCAGTTGGCGACACAGTTACCTGCCGGTTC
>JALWQD010000383.1:0-1864 GCA_026994735.1 Gammaproteobacteria bacterium
TAAGGGCAACGGTGAGCGCCCCCTTAGCCTCTGCAATCGGGCGGTTTTCTTCCCGTAGTGACGGCATGAATTCACGTGCATCGCGGAGGAGCGGATTAAATAAACTGTCGATAAAAGACGCTTTTTCACGGACATGCAGAACATTTGTTTCAATCAAGACCAGATCCGGTTGACCACCCGAGCGCGTAATGATGGCGAGCCCGTCAAGGCTGCTTTGGCCGGCCATGGCAATATTGATAAAGCCTGTTGGCAGCCATGAATTGACGATCCTCTGAGCCAGTGAAGAACCGACAATGACGACACGGGCGCTTTCTTTACGCTCATAGATGTAGCGCTGTGCCCAGACTGTGTTTAAAGACCACTGGCTTTCTGTCGTTGCCGGGTTTTTCGGGATGAAGTAGCGGATGGCCGTATCGTAGGCAGCAAGCATTAAAACCAGCATCAGCAGCGACAATGAAATGAGATAACGTATGGACATTGTCGAATCAAATTTCCTTTGCAGCTAATGAAAGCAGTTTAGTTTGAATAATTACAACGGATGAGATCGACTCACGCAAGCTCTTTTTCCTGCTGACGCCCACCCGGCAGGAGTGGTGCTCGCCGTGAACAGATGAACCTGGTCAGGGTTTCTGCCTGCCCGCAAACCCTTTGTCTTCAAAGCGATGATTACGCGCAATTGGATGGGGGCGGAATAGTTGTCTGCAAAAAAGGTCGCGCAGGGATCAACCCAAACCCGCGAACGGCCGCGACAATCTTTCCGCCCCTGAGTATATCAACGGCGGCATGTCCCGTTATGGTTGCAATCTTACATTAAGCGAGAATTAAGCCACGCAGTGATGACTTGACGGTAGCCAAAATCACTCGCATCGAACCGATCAAAACTGAAAATAAACAAAGGCACCCGGTTGGCCCGGGTTGGTCAGCATCAAAAACAGCATCGCCGCATAGGCAAACGGATAGGTCATCGTCTTCAGGGGCAAAAAGGACTGTCGCCGCTGACTAATCAGATAGCATAGATGATAAATGACAACAGGCGTGGAATAGAGCAGCGTTGTGATTGCCAGGCCGGACTTTGACGGTATTTCCGTGTTGTTTGCCAGACTGTTGCAAAAGGCGATGACCTGGGTGAAATCAGGTAACTTGAAGAGCAGCCAGGCAAATGTCACGAAGCTAAAGACAAGCAATGCCTGCAGGCACTGAACGAGCCAGTGCTGCGGCAGGCGGATATAGGTGCTGAGAAAACGTTCAGTAGCAAGCGCCAGACCATGGCAGCCGCCCCAAATCAGATAACTCCAGGCGGCACCGTGCCAAAAACCACCCAGCAGCATGACAATGATCAGGTTGACATAGGTGCGCAAGCGGCCTTTACGATTCCCGCCGAGAGGAAAATAGAGATATTCTTTGAGAAAACGGGACAGGGAGATATGCCAGCGCTGCCAGAATTCGGCAATCGAACGCGAGAGATAAGGGAAATTGAAATTATCCGGCAGGCGATAGCCAAAGAGTGCCGCTGTACCGATGGCAATCAGTGAATAACCGGCGAAATCAGCAAAGATCTGCATCGAATAGCCAAACAGCATAACGAGCAGGTCGCTACTGGCAAAGCGTTCAAAGTAAGGCCAGCTGATCCAGAAGGTTTGATCCTTGAGATTATCGGCGATAACGATCTTGAGAAAATAGCCCACGACCAGCGAACGAAAACAGAATTGCCAGTCGATATCGCGGCTACGTTTTGGCTTGATCTGAGGCAGGAAATCATGGGCTTTGACGATGGGCCCGGCTACGAGCTGTGGGAAAAAGCTGATGTACAGCGTTGTTTGCTTGATCCGTTCCCGCAAGGGGATATCGGCAATATGGAAATCGG
>JALWQD010000383.1:1874-2697 GCA_026994735.1 Gammaproteobacteria bacterium
CGGCACGATGTTCTTTTTCGCGCAGCACATCAATCAACAACGTAATGCCCTGAAAGGTAAAGAATGAAATGCCGATGGGCAGCGGCAACGTCAGTAGCCACTGGCCCATCGAATTGTCTGACGGGAAAAAACTTTCGCCGAATAGGGGGCCGTATTTAAACAGGCCAAGCAGAGACAGGTTAAGGATGACCCCCAATGTTGCATAGGCCATACGTGCCTTATCGCGTCCGTGCATAACAAGATGGCTGGTGATCGTGTTGATGGCGATGGAGGCGAATAGCAGGAGTAGTAACGGCGCACTGTTGGCGGCATAGAAGATCATGCTTGCAGCAATCAGAGTCCAGACCTGCAATGGTCGCAGTGAGCGCGTGTAATAGATCACGAATGTGATCAGGACCAGGGCAACAAATGGCCAACTGTTGAAAAGCATGTAAACAGAATCCCAATGCTAGCGAACGAATCTGGAAGAGAGAGCAGCTTACTGGAAAAGCCAAACAGCGTCGACGCAACGTAAACTGGCAAAAGAAAATAATAAGTTTCTCTTAACCTGCAGCGTCAGCCATGGCGGACGAAAAGCGAGGGCGAGATGTCCGCAGTAGCCGCTGCTGGTCTGGGCATGCGGTCGCCCCCGGTGTTTATTGAAGGGTGTCGCAGGCATGACCAGCTTCAGGGCGTCATTGCGTTATCCGATGACAATATTAACCCGGCCACAATATAGATCGTGTTCAGGGCTCCAGGCGTCTTCCAGATCAAGGCGTCACTTGCAGGCAATGGTGGTTCCATTGGCCAGAGTGACAACGCCGAGCTGGGAGACACCTGGAGC
>JALWQD010000384.1 GCA_026994735.1 Gammaproteobacteria bacterium
GTCTTTGATGGCCGGCATGGCCGCGCTCATTACCTGCCGATTTGACAATAACAATCTCCGGATCGCTGCCGCCATTCGTGACACCATCAAAGGCCTTTTCCAGAACAGATGTCCCGTCATGGGCGCCGGCATTCATGCCAAGGCTGACATTAATCGCAATTGGCAGCTTTTGTTCAAGTACCTTGTTGCCTCCATTGGCCGCTACTTTCAAAAACCACAAGGCATCAACATGCGCGGTTGAATATCCAAGGCTTACCGGACCACCGGGGATTGTGTCCATATTAGGAATCACCCCAATCAACCGGGCTTCGGGCGCCATTCCATCGGCAAGAATTCCGGTTGCGCGGCCCGCTGCGATACTCGCGACATGGGTGCCGTGACCAGTCCGGTCACGTAGCGCAATCGGTGGAGGGGTATTCTCGCTGATGAAATTTGCAATGTCAGTTTGGGTATATAATGTGCCGTAATCTGCTGTAAAATTTGCTGGATCAACGGCTTTGGGACTGGGCCCAGTATCATCGCGCTGGTTCCAGATCGCAACTATTCTTGAATTTCCTTCGTCATCAAAAAACGCTTCATGCAGAATATCAATGCCTGTATCGATTATGCCGATGATTGCACTGTCACCTTTTTCGTCCAGCGGCGGTCGGTGTACTTGGCTCGCCTTCACGAAAGTTACGGATGTATCCAGGTCCCTGCTGCCACCATCGCGACTGGCCTCAATAGATTCGATGCCTTCGTCATTCCTCAACTGGTCCAGTTGTTCGGCAGTGGCGACTACTGTGGCAAAGTTTGAAAATTGCGAATGGACCTGTAGGCCTGCCGGTGCTTTCCAGTTTGGGTCGCGCAGCTGCAATAGAACCGGAAAACGATTCGCTTCAGAAGGCGTTGCCATACCCTTATTGTGTTGCAGCGGATCACCGGGTCCGATCCAGCTTTCGTAATTATCACCGCCAGGATCAAATGTGGAGCGTAGCCCCCTTTGTAGATCGACGACGGAATCCATTGCTGTCGGCGTCGCATATTTTTTGATTGCAGAGATATAGCCGGTAATGGCGTGGTCGCCGGCGCCGGGAATAAGGCCAATCAGACTGGGGGCGATATAGCCTTCGATAGTAGCAGCGTCACTGTTTTTGTGTACGCTTTGAATGGCCTTTACGCGCTCCTGCAGATATCTGAATTCATCAATGTTGAGTGCCGGGGGCTCGCTCTGAACGCTTTCGGCTTCGGTTGGGGTAAATATGACATTCCCATTGGAATCGAAATGGATAAGTATTCCGCAATGAAGAAATCCCGGAGGTATCCTTGCGACGATGTCTTCATTATTCACGAAGCGAAAATAGCGATCCTTATAGTGGTGATTGATAAACTGACAGCTTTGAGCATCGGCAAATCTGGGTTGTCCAAAAGTTAAAATACCGGTGATCGCAGCCGCTTCACGTAATTCAGCTGCTGCAATGATGGCCAGAGCACCGCCCAGGCTGTGGCCGGTGAGCCAGATATGATGATTGTCTGTGGCTGCCTGTGTCAGCCTGGCTTGAATGAGATCTTTGACGGCTGCAAAGTCTAAATGAAACCCCTTGTGAACTGTGCCAAAGTCTTGATCAATGGCTTTTACATGAACGTTTCCAAGCCAGTCGCCGAGACTCTCCGAACCACGAAAGGCAACGACTGTCAGTTTATTTGTTTGTGCAATGAACCCTTGTGTGTCTCCAACATCCACAATCTCAACGGAAGAAAACTTCCACTTGTTGCGCAAAATATCTGTTGCAACGCTTTCGTTCTCATAACTGACATTACTGGCCATGGCCAATGACAATGCGAGCTGCCAGTTGAACCCATCCGACTGCAAGGAATTGATCTGGAACATGCATTGTTACTCCCTGTAAATCCTGAATGCCATTCATTGGTTTTGCAAAAAAACCACCGAATGGCACCGGATTTGGTCGGTTCAGGACCAAAGGTGATGATAGTCCGGCCGGTATTTTATCGATCGTCAATTCAATAGCGGCGCTGTCATCGTTATTTGCTCTTATTATTGCCTAACCATTTTAGGGAAATATACAGAACTGCACAATTGCTTGAGGTAGCTGCAGATGCCGGTGACGCCGATTTGCTCGGGCGTTATTGCTCACAATTGCCAGGTGCAGACATGCCAACCGGATCGGACAGAATATCGGCCAGTATGAAGAGTGATTGAGCAAGTCATCAAGCAAATCCTTATGTCGGCAAAACCTTTGTTTACCTATTGAACCGCTCGCAGATTGTGTTCCAATATGGCAGCGGCAATAGTAACCAGTTTATTTGCGGCTGATTGCGAACTTTCAACGGCGATATTGGCAGCCCCGGGCTGTGCGTGTGACAGCAATCTGGGAACAATGCGTGCTCTGGCTGCTTTGATTGCCGCGGATTCAGCGCCGGTGTGAGGGTACATGAGTTGCAGGCCACGCCGGTCTTCAGCGGACAAGGATTGGCCATCGCCAATTGGTGCACATGGGCTGGGGATTGACTTATAGAAACTTTCCGGAAAGCGATACAGCATCACTGAGCGTTGATCAAATGGACCGGCTACCAAGGCCGGATCGTCCTCGGTTTTCAGATTGTGATCGACCTTGTTTGAATCCCAATAATTGGGATAGCCGGCCAGATAGGTATAGATTCCGGGACGGCGGCCCTGACTGTCATTTATA
>JALWQD010000385.1 GCA_026994735.1 Gammaproteobacteria bacterium
GACAGGTGCTGGGGGTTGCTGCGCTGATCGCCCCGTTGGATGTCCATTCCCGTATTGTCAAAAAAGAGCTGCCAATTCTGCTGTTTGCGATGCTGACCGGGCTGTTGCTGATGCGTGATATGACGCTGGATCGCTTTGACGGCTTTGTGCTGTTAAGTTTGCTGTTTTTGCTGATGTGGTGGATGACCCGTGAAGGCTTGCGCGGTCAGGGCAAGGACGTACTTACCGACGAGATTATTGATGAATTGCCTGAGGAAATGCCGCTTGCGCGTGCCCTGTTCTGGTTGGTTGCCGGCTTGGTGCTGCTGATTGCCAGCTCCAAACTGCTGGTCTGGGGCGCTGTCAATATCGCGGTTGCCTTTGGGGTCAGCGATCTGATTATCGGCCTGACCATCATTGCCATTGGCACCAGCCTGCCCGAACTGGCCACCTCGATTACCGGCGCTCTCAAGAAGGAGCATGATATCGTGATTGGTAATGTAGTGGGCTCCAATCTGTTCAATTCACTGGGCGTACTTGCCATTCCCGGTTTGATTGCGCCGGCAGAACTGGCTGAAGGGGTGATGGAACGTGATATTCCAATCGTGTTTTTACTCACCATCGCCCTGTTTGTTATGGCTTACGGTTTCCGGCAAGATGGCCGTATCAATCGCTTTGAAGGCGGTTTGCTACTGGCTGGTTTCTGCGCTTACCAGACATTACTGTTTTTTACGGCTGTTGTCTGACCCAATGGTTACCTGAAGCCGATAATCTGTAATAATGTGGCCTGCTATTATCTGAAACGCCATATCATGGAACACCGCTATGCCAGACAACCAAGCTGACTTTCTGCTCTGGGCAAAACAGGTCATCCGCACCGAAAGTCGGGAACTGGATGCCTTGCTGGAACGCATCAACGATGATTTCAATCGTGCCTGTGAAATTCTGCTGAATTGTGAAGGGCGTATCGTGGTGACGGGCATGGGCAAATCCGGTCATATTGGTGGCAAGATTGCTGCCACCCTGGCCAGTACCGGCTCACCAGCATTTTTCGTCCATCCCGGTGAAGCCAGCCACGGTGATTTGGGCATGATTACCCGCCATGATGTGGTCTTGGCGTTATCCAACTCCGGTAACACAGCAGAAATCGCCACCATTATTCCCATTTTGAAGCGCAATGCGATACCGCTGATCAGTCTGACCGGTGACCCGGACTCCATCCTCGCCTGCGCTGCCGAAGTCAATCTGGATGTAGGGGTCAGCAAAGAGGCTTGCCCACACGATCTGGCACCAACTTCGAGTACCACGGTTGCACTGGTAATGGGTGATGCACTGGCGGTTGCCCTGCTCCAGGCACGCGGCTTTACGGCGGAAGACTTTGCCCTGTCGCATCCCGGTGGCAGCCTCGGTAAACGCCTGCTGCTGCATGTTGCAGACATTATGCATAAAGGCGAACGTATTCCCCGTGTCAACGAGCACGCCAGTGTTTCTGAAGCGTTGCTGGAAATGAGTAACAAGGGCTTGGGGATGACGGCAATCGTCGATCCACAGAATCGGGTGCTGGGCATCTATACAGACGGTGACCTGCGCCGTTCACTTGACAAGGGTATTGATATTCATAACACCCGCATCTGCGAGGTAATGACACGAAACTGCCGTACTGCCACCGCTGATACACTGGCTGCCAGCATCGTCAAACAGATGGATGAAGAAGGTATCAACGGTTTGTTGGTGACCGATGCAGACAATACTCTGATAGGCGCTTTCAACATGCATGATATTCTGCGCGCCGGCATTGTCTGAAACACGCCTGCCGACAAGCGCAATCAGAAACCCGAACAATATAATTCGAGCAATATATGATGGATATAATTGAACAAGCAAAAAAAATTGAGCTGGTCATCTTTGATATTGATGGCGTGATGACCGATGGCAGCCTGTTTTTCGGCGATGATGGCCAAGAATACAAGGCCTTTAACTCGCTTGATGGACATGGCCTACGCATGTTACAGGAATGCGGTGTGCGGGTCGCCGTCATTACCGGCAGGCAGTCCGAGGTGGTCAAACATCGTATGTCTGACCTGGGTGTTACCTTGCTGTATCAGGGTTATCGGGACAAACGCCCCGCTTTCGAGGCACTTCGCAAGGAGGTGAATCTGTCGCTGGAGCAAATCACCTATGTCGGTGACGATGTTGTCGATTTACCCATTATGTCGCAATTACCCTTCAGCATCGCTGTTGAAAATGCCCACCCTTTCGTCAAGCAACACGCACAATGGATTACCCAACGCAGTGGCGGCCGCGGTGCCGCACGTGATGTATGCGAGTTTCTGCTGGATGCCAAGGGGCTGTTGGCCGATAAATTAAACAGCTACCTTGAATCTGCATAATCAGACGCCATGTTACGCCACGCTCACCAGTAATACACATCGGCTGGCCGACCATGTTGCGTAAACGTTCCATCAAAACCTGGCTCAGTTTGCTGGCACTGCTGTCAATCGCCTTCATAATCTGGCGTTCTTTCTGGCAACAGACCAGCCGTGAAGAAACTTTATCGCCCGATAACAATCAACCTTATCTGGAACTCTACATGAATCAGTTTAAAATGACGGCCATGAATGAGACCGGAACGGTTGCCTATGTTCTGGAAGGAAAACGCCTGGAGCGTTACAGCAACAGTAATGAGGCG
>JALWQD010000386.1 GCA_026994735.1 Gammaproteobacteria bacterium
CATAGGCAATGGCCAGGCGTTCTTCGTTGATTGGGTTTTGCGGAGCAATTTTTTCTGCCCGCAGGAAATAGTCAATGGCGAGCGGGTAGTCTTTGCGCAAGAGATAGATATCACCGATTTTGGTCAGCGCGCTGGATTGTTGGGGGTTATTTTTTACCGCCTTGAGCAGATGTTGTAAGCCTTCATCGTTATTTCCCTGCAGGGTTAGGGCGGTGCCAAGGAGTTCTTCGGCAATGGCAGAGTCTGCCTGGCTTGTCAGTACCTGGCGAGAGGCAATAATTGCTTCATCATATTTTTTTTCCTTGATCAGGGAGATTATCCTTTCAAGCTCGCTGTTGCTGGCAGCTTGCATGACCGGATTAATCAAGGTAGTCGGTGAGGTATCGATTGATTCATGGATACCTGTCTCCATAGGCGTAGCCTGAAGGGTGCTAAATGGCATCGTAGTCAAGAAGGCTATGAGGACTGTTAATCGTCCGTACGATCCTTCAAACATGCTCAATTCCTCTCGCTGACAGTTAGGGGTGATCTAACCGGCAGTATAGGACAAAGCAACCGTAGGGGTCACGGTTTTCACAGGATTGGGCCGTGGCACCTCGGGCCATTGTCGCCAGGAGGCGTGTATGGTGCTGGCAGCCGGCAAGGTAGAGGGGGAAATGTTTATCCCGGGAAGGCTCGCATGACGGAGGGTAACAGTCACCATTGCCGGCTGAAAATCAGCCTTTTTTCTGCTTCTGTGTGAGGCTGAGTGTTACCAGGCCGAAACCTAGCAGAGCAAGCATTCCGGGTTCAGGGACGGATGAAACGACGATGTGATCAATTTCTGTGCCGATGCGACCACCATCGACAGTGCCGTAGATATTGAAATCATAGACACCCGCGCTGTCGCCTGTGATGGTAAGGTCGAAGGCAAAGTTGCGCGTGGCTGAACGGTCCCAGCTACCTGCGTAAGCTGTCGGTGTACTGACAACACTGATGCCGGCAGGAAGCTCGCTCAGATCGAGACCAACGCCAGTATAATTTTGCACAGCAGCATTGATAGCGTTGTTGATCACGTCGACGATGGCGCTGCTATTGGCTGAATTGTGCAGATTGCCGCCGGTCAGATGGGTCAGATGCGTTGCCTGACCGCTGTCGGCGGGGCCGCCTTCGGATGTTGGGCTGCAGAGATTCAGGATGTTACAGGTATCAAGGTTACCGACATCAATAGCTTCTACCTGAATGCCGGCATTGACGAGTGCTGTGCCAGCGCTCGTCAGTGATGAACCACCATCGGTATCATGACCGGGGGCATCGCCGAACCAGACAAGGATACGTTCTGAGCCGGCACGCCAGCTGGTTGTTTTTGCTACTTGCTCAAGGGCAAAGAGGTTGGCCTCAGGAAAATCAACACCGCCAGATGCCGACCATAGATTGATGCCGGCCTGGGCGTCTGTCTGGTCGCTGGTAATGTCCTGGTTGAGGCGATAGCGGTAGGGGTCAAGGCTGTCTTTGTATTCACCGACGGCAAAGGCAACGTCGCCAAGTCCTGCGGCTGTTGACAGGATTGAAGAGGCACTGTTGATAATGCTGTTGATGGAGCCGCTCATGCTGGCGGTGGTATCGGCAAGAAAAAAGACATCAACCTTTGCCGATGAGCTGGCGTCGACAGTAACGACCTTGTGAAGTGTCGTGCTTTGACCGACAGCGAGCGTTGTCGAGAAATGAGCGGGTGTAATGGCGTCGGCAACGGCGCCGGAAGCTATGCCAGAGAGCAGGGCAGAGACGAGGGTTTTACTGAGGGTGTTCATTTAACTATATCTCCTTTTTCGCAATCTTCGGGTTGTCTGTTGCCTTGATGGCCAGAAGATCTTGACTATATTGCGCAATAATTGCTCGCAACAATAAAGGATTGCATAAATCGGGCCATGAATAATTGTTCAATAAATACAGAATGATAGATGTTTTTTGTGGTGACATCGTGAGAATGTGTAAGGTTATAGTTACAGTGTGCCTCCGGAGCGCAGTGGCAAGGGGAGGCGCGCTGAATCTGGTCAGCGCATATGGCTAGGGTCGCAGGCAGGCTCCGTCGCTGGCTCTGTAAATGGCGCTTGGGTGCTCGTTGCCACCGACGGGGCCGCTGACAATAGTCATGACCGCGCGGCCAAATTGTTTGCGTACAGCTAAGGCTGTGCGGGCAGGATTTGCGCCACGATGGTTGGCACTGGTTGAGACGATGGGACTTTGAAAGGCGCGGCAGAGGGCCGATGCGATTGGGTGCCTGGTCACACGGATGGCAATGCTGCCGTCCGCAGCAGAAAGCCAGGGCGGGACTGCATCTGATGATGGCAAGACCCAGGTAATGGGGCCGGGCCAGTGACTTGTGATTGCTTGCCAGCGCGGGTGATTAATAGGCCCGATAAGGGGGCTTATCTGTTCGAGATCACTGGCGATCAGTAAGAGTCCCTTATCTGTCGGGCGTCGTTTCAGATAGCGAAGGTGAGCGACAGCATCAGGGTTGAAAGGATCGCAACCAAGACCATAAACCGCCTCGGTTGGATAGGCAATGAGGCCCCCTTCGCGCAATGCCCGGGTAGCACGAATAAAATAGCCATGATTGCCTGGCATTTCCTGCCTCTGGCGAGTGAGATTGAGTACTTGTCAGGCTAGTTTGTCGTTACTGGCGAT
>JALWQD010000387.1 GCA_026994735.1 Gammaproteobacteria bacterium
ATAGAGAATGGTCTCTCTGTTCGCAGAGCCAGCCTCACATCGGGAACCAATGTTCTGTTTCGTATTGAGAGAATTGGTACGCAGGTGAAGTACTATCGTAATGGTGTCCTTCTCTGGACGAGCAATGTTGCTTCGACAGGGACATTGTTTGTTGATGTTTCTCTCGGCAGTAATGGTAGCAACGGCTCTCTGGTCTCGAATATGCACCTGTTTGAAGACCTGGTGCCCCCAGGTAATTATTTCCTGGGGGCGATTGCCGATGTCACAAATGTTGTCCCCGAGGTCAATGAGGCGAACAATATCGCTGTTAATGGTGGCGGCGGTACCCTGACTGCGATTGCCGTTGTCAGTGCCGCCTCAGGACAGGGTTCAGGCGGTGCTGTCTGGGGGCTGCTGTTCTTTTTATTGCCGTTTTATCTCAAACGTCGTTGCGCTCGGATGGCGGACTAAATTCTTTTCTGTTGCCGTTTCTCGTCAACCCTGGTCAGCTTCATTCGTGAAACCCTGCTATTAAGGCGGGCATAAGAGAGCGTTGTCGGGAAAAAAGCGGCTATTGCTTCCTTTCGGTTTTTCAGAATCAAGTGGTAGCGTTATCGTTGTCTGACTTTTTCATGGATAGATGCTAAGCGATTGTCTTGATCAGGATTCTGGCGCCTCTTCGCGGGTCGGTCTTTTGTTGCCGCTCTATGGGCAGGTCTGAGGTTTCCCCGCTGATAAACCCTCTTTCGAGAAACCAGTGCATGGCCTGGGTCGTGAGCACAAATATTTTTTTGCAGTCATTCTTGTAAGCCCAGTCAAGACTGCGTTCAAGGAGGTGTTCGCCAAGATTAAGGCCTTGATAGCGCGGATGAACAGCAAGACAGGCCAGTTCGACGGTTTCTCCATAACGATAGAGTGCTGCACAGGCAATGACCATACCGTCTCGTTCAGAGACAGTATAGTGGTCAATATCGAGTTCGATTGATTCATGGCTGCGGGGGAGCAGAATGCCGCTTTCTTCCAGTGGCCGTATCAGTGCCAGCAAGCCGCCGATATCCTCTAATGTTGCCGGGCGTATCCCTTCATAATTATCACCATTGATCAACGTGCCAATGCCGTCACGGGTGAAGAGTTCAGTCAGCAGGCTGCCATCAATATGCCAGTCGACAAGATGTGCCCGGCGAACGCCTTGTCGACAACAGTTGATGGCCACCGACAAGATTTGCTGGCTGTCTTCGGTCAATGCTGTGCTGCTGTTCAGCGTCTTGCTGGCGGCTTGCCAGTGTATCTGGCGTGGGAAAGGAATGGCAATATCACTTAGAAAGATGATCTTGTCTGCTTGCAAAGCCGTTGCCGTGCGCGCAGCAACTTCACTTGCACGCAGGTTAAAGACTTCACCCGTTGGTGAGTATCCAATCGCCGATAACAGTACGATAGCGCCATTATTGAGGCTGTCAGCAATGCCATCGGCATCGATTTTTCTTACTCGGCCGGTATGTTGAAAGTCAGTGCCATTGACGATGCCCAAAGGACGGGCCGTGACAAAATTACCTGAAGCGATACGTGGCGGTCGTGTGGCCAAGGGTGAATTGCTGATACCCATTGATAGTTGTGCTTCGAGTTCGACACGGATGCGGCCATTGGCTTCCTTGACGCCGGTTAGAGCCTCTTCACTGGTAATTCGCTCACCCTGCTGGTAATGCATTTCAATGTCGCGACTCCGCAGGGCGCTAGCGATTTGAGGGCGGGCACCATGAACCAGAACGAGGCGGATGCCAAGGCTGTGAAGCAGGAGAAAGTCCTGCATCACGTGCTGCAATTGCGGTGATTCAACGACTTCGCCAGGAAAGGTGATGACCATTGTTCGCCCGCGAAAAGCGTGAATGTAGGGGCTGGCATCGCGCAGGGCGCGTATGAAAGGCGAATGTTCGCTCGGGCTGGGTTCAGACATTATTTCTTACCAATAAAGTCAACATTAAATAAAGGGTATTGTCATTATTCAATCGAGAGACTAGAATAAATGCTAATACCATACACTATTTGTTGATATAAAAGGTAGGGTATTAGCGGGGCATTGCCCCAACACTTTGACCATAGCATATGAGGAGAAAAATCATGGAAAACTCACTTTCAATCCTGATGGCTGCTGGAGCACTGGGTACTGCTTTGGTTCTTTGGCTCAGCCATGTCGGTGCCTGAGTTGCTTGTTTAGCGTCAAAATTCCCTCTGGAAGCGCAGGCCAAGGCTGCCAGAGGGAATATGCGCTCCCTGGTTATTCTCTCTGCGATCATCTGTTTTGGCTAGGATGGCCGACTCTCTTGTTAATAGTTTACTGTTTTGCTAAGGTGCTTATGCCTTAGTGCAAGGCTTGGTTATTATTGCCATTGTTCCAGCAATGGGCTTTGAGCAATGTCAGTAAATATAAAGCGAGGGGGTTTATGATGGAAAATAATCAGCAGATGGAAAAGGCTTTTAGCATCCTTATCAGCGTTGGCGCTATTGCCGTGGCAGCGGCACTCTGGATTAACCATATGGGTGCCTGAGATACCCTGTTCAGCGACTCCGCCATTTGCGGCTGCGAGGCGCTCGAGTAAGGAAAGCCTGACCAGAAATGGTCAGGCTTTTTTATTACCAAGGGACCCAGCGGCTCTGTCGTCGCAGCAGATGGTGAGACGGA
>JALWQD010000388.1 GCA_026994735.1 Gammaproteobacteria bacterium
ACGCATCCCGCTCTTTGAACAAGCGATTGCCATGCATGACATGCCTCAGCGCGTCACGTTTGGCAGTGGTTATGTCCAGCATTCGCTCTTTGAGTGCTTCCAGGAAAACCTTCGCGACTACCCTGTCCTGCTACCAGCCTGCACCAGCAGTCGTCAGGACAGGCTCTATCACGTGCGCCTGCATAACGGTACGGTCTGGCGCTGGGTGCGGCCACTGATCGGCTTTGACAGCCATGGCTGTCCACATCTCCGTATCGAGCAACGGGTCGTCCCTGCCGGGCCAACGGTTATCGATGCCATCGCCAATGCCGCCTTCTATTATGGTCTCAGCGAACACCTTGCCAATCTCGACCATGCTGTCGAAAATGAGCTCTCCTTTCGTGATGCCGAAAGCAACTTTTACGCTGCTGCCCGCTGCGGCCTTGATGCCCGTATTGTCTGGCCAGGTGACAACCGTCTCAGCCTTCGCCAAGCCCTGCTTGAGTCACTCATTCCATCCGCGCGCCAGGGACTCAGTGACCTCGGCATCGACCCGCGTGATAGCCAACGTTACATGGATATCATTGAGGAACGTGTCCGCAGCGGGCGCACGGGCAGTTGGTGGCAGAGAGCCTATAGACAACGTCATAACGCCGACATGCAACAGCTCCTCTGCGCCTATCGCCAACGACAGCAGAGCGGCCACGCTGTCCACTGCTGGCCACTATAGGCCCCACCATGACATCCCGCCCCCCTTCACTCACTGTCTACCATGAACTGCCCGCAGGGATTTTGCAGTGCTCTGCGCAAGAATTACATGAATACTTACCCGGCCCTTCCCTAATCCACCTGAACGGCCACCGGCAGCCGCCATTATTCATCTCCGTGCTACTTCATGGCAACGAACACAGTGGTCTAACGGCCATCCAACAACTCCTTGTAGCCTACAGCAAGAAGCCACTGCCACGGGCGCTATCACTCTTCATTGGCAATGTTACGGCGGCCCGCGATGGCCTGCGTAAACTCCCTGATGGAGCAGACTTCAACCGCGTCTGGCTTGCCGGCAAACAGCCTGAACACGCCATTACCAGGCAAGTTTGCCAAGCAATGCAACAACGCGGCGTCTTTGCCAGCATTGACATTCACAACAATAGCGGCCTCAATCCGCACTATGCCTGCGTCAATCGTCTGCACACCCCCTTTCTGCAATTAGCCACGTTATTTAGTCGTACCGTTGTCTATTTCACACGTCCGGAAGGCGTCCAGTCGGCAGCCTTTGCCCGACTCTGCCCCGCTGTCACTATCGAATGCGGGCAACCTGGCAACGCGGCCGGTATCGATCACGCTATCCGCTTCTGTAAAGCCTGCCTGCAGCTCGACCACATGCCTGAGCAAGCTGTCAAGCGCCAGGATATTGCCCTCTTCCATACCGTTGCCACAGTACGAGTTGCCGCCGGTCTGAGTTTCTGTTTTGATAGGCAGGGCAATACAGATATTGAGTTTGTCGACGGCATCGAGGCCTATAACTTCACCGAACTTGAAGCCACGACACCTCTGGCCAGGCTGCGTCATGGCATTAGCCGGCCACTACAGGCAATCGATGAGCGGGGCCAGGATGTCAGTGAGCAGTTCTTTTATTGCCAGCAAGGACAATTGTTCAGCCGCAGGGTTTTCATGCCATCAATGCTGACGACTGACATCGCACTCATCGAGCAGGACTGCCTCTGCTACCTTATGGAGCGCTACCCTCTTCCGCAGATGAATACAGGGATCCCGCAAAAATGACGACGACGCAAATTTCTACTCGCAAATCAGGCCAACGCCTGCAGGAAGAAAATAACGCCTTGCGCCAAAGACTGGATACGTTTCTGCGCCAGGGCAAACTCAACGAGGAAAAACAGCGCCGCTTTCAGTCATTCGAATTGCGTCTGATCGGCATCGACTCTCTCAATGAACTCCTGGCGGCCATTCTCTTCCCTCATTATCTAACCTTCAAATGGGATTCGATCAGCCTCCTCTTGCTCGACCCGGAATATGAAATTCGTCGCATCCTGCAAGAAGCCGGCAGTGACCTTGCCGACCACCCGGCACTAAAATTTGCCGCTGATCGCGATAACCTGGAAGCCATCTATCCGAGCATGCTATTCACAAGCCTTGGCCCTTACAAACCGGCACAACATCATGAACTGTTCGCAGGCATTGGTGAGCGCGCACCTGCCAGCATCGCCCTGTTGCCACTTCTACGCTGCGGCAAATTAATTGGCAGCCTCAATATCGGCAGTTTTGAAAGCAGACGTTTTGAACGTGGTGTGCGCACCGATTTCTTTGAACACCTGGCTGGCGTCGTTGCCATCTGTATAGAAAATGCCGCCAATATTGAAAGGCTCAAGTGTCAGGGACTCAGTGATCCTTTAACAGCGGTCAATAATCGCCGCTTCTTTGATCAACGCCTGGGCGAAGAAATCGCTTCAGCCTGCCGTGATAGCCAGCCATTGACCTGTCTGTTGCTCGACATCGATCACTTCAAACAGGTCAATGATCGCTATGGCCACCAGACGGGTGACCAGGTCTTGATGACAGTTGCCGACCTTATCCGCAAACAGTTACGTGGCAATGATGTCCTCGCTCGCTATTGTGGCGAGGAATTCGT
>JALWQD010000389.1 GCA_026994735.1 Gammaproteobacteria bacterium
AAAATCACTGTCAGGGCTGGCAGCTGCCATCGCCGCCAGCACGTCCCCGGTACCCAGGCCAATCTCCAGGCTGCGCCTCGCCTTGCGCCCGAAGATGGCATCAAGATCGAAAGCATCACTGACCTCGCCGCTGTCCAGATCACCAATACCGTAATGCGGCCAAAGGCGGCGCAAAGCATCACGCTGACCGACGGTTAGCCGTCCTTCACGACGCACATAGCTGCGTATGCGTCGCCAGCGACTATCCTCTGCCTTGTCATTAACCACCTTTTCGCAACAATAGGATCAGAAAAAGAGACCGTCAAGCGGTGAAGAGGCACTGGCAAAACGTTTTCTTGGCATGCGACCGGCAAGATAGGCTTCTCGTCCCGCCGCAATCGCCTTGCCCATCGCCGAGGCCATCAAGACCGGCCTGGCGGCAGCGGCAATGGCCGTATTCATTAACACGCCCGCACAACCCAGCTCCATCGCCACGGCCGCATCAGAAGCCGTGCCAACACCGGCATCAACAATCACAGGCACCCCGGCATTTTCGACAATGGTAAGAATGTTATAGGGATTACGAATACCCAGACCCGAACCAATCGGTGCCGCCAGCGGCATCACTGCAACAGCGCCCATATCCTCCAGACGCTGGGCGGCAATGGGATCGTCATTGGTATAGACCATGACTTTAAAGCCATCCTCCACCAACGTCTGCAAGGCCACGTAGGTCTCGACAATATCAGGGAAAAGCGTCTTTTCATCGGCCAGCACTTCCAGCTTCACCAGATCATGACCATCAAGCAACTCACGCGCCAGGTGGCAGGTGCGGACAGCATCACGGGCCGTAAAGCAACCGGCAGTATTGGGCAACAGGGTATAACACTGTGGCGGTAGCACATCGAGCAGATTGGGCGCCTCGGGATCCTGACCGATATTGCTGCGCCGAATCGCAATCGTCACGATCTCGGCACCACTGGCCTCGGTGGCCTGACGCGTCTCTTCAAGATCACAATACTTGCCTGTTCCGACCAGCAAACGTGATGAATAGATTTTTCCGGCAATCTCCAGCGGCCGATCTTCAGGCGTTTGCAACGGAGTTTGTTGACTCACTATAAAACCTCACCGAATAGTTAATAACGGGGATATCATTTTGACAGCGGATATCGCCTCAACCACCACCGATGGCATGAACGACCTCGATCCGGTCACCGGCAACCAGCAGCCGCTGAGTATATTGGCTGCGCGGAACAATCTCCAGATTAACCTCGACGGCAACCCGTTTTCCCTGCAGTCCCAACGCGGTCACCAGCTGCGCCAGATTTGTCTTCTCGGCATACTGTCGACGCTCACCATTAACTTCTATCTCGATCATCTATCCATCACCATGTTAGCGCTAATCACAGCCAGTGAAGGCTCACACAAGCCATCGCCAGGGGATTTTGACGTCATTCAAATTAATCGCCACAATAGGATCATGTTGCGGGTGTAGTTCAATGGTAGAACATCAGCTTCCCAAGCTGAATACGAGGGTTCGATTCCCTTCACCCGCTCCAGCCAGTATCTTCAACGATCACCAACAAAACCCAGCAGATAAAGCATCAGGAATATCGTTGCCGAGCCTGCGGTGAGCATAATCATCAAGACGATAATGGCAAAGACGGCTCGCGCCAGCCCCATGCCGCGTGATTCAGTCTCCATGTCCAACTTTCACCTCTTTTTCGTCTTCCAGGGCAATGACATGCAAGGGGTCACGCGAGGGTGAGCAGTAGGTCCACATAGGCAAGGTATCATTTCCTTCCAGTTTGATTGCACACTCCTGGCCACAGACCGGACAAAGACCGCTGATCTTTTTCGCCGACGTCGAGGTGCGATAATAACGCCGCGCCATAAAAGGCCCGGCAATGAGAAAACCAGGGACCAGCAACCAATGGGCAATGATTAGTGGTAGCGAAGCAATTGCCAAACCCCAGCTAATCACCCAGGCCATGACAGCACGCTTCATGCGGTCACTCTGGTCATATTCTACAAAGTGAAAAAGCCCTTGCGTGGCCACTTCATTACCTTCTCCACTCGTCCCTTTGATGGTTACCGCCTGCGTCGCTTCAGTTGCCATTCCCTTCCCCCCTCAAGTCCTGTCACAGAATATGTCCCGACAGCGATACCATAAAAGGCTGCCCGGAAATGGCAACTAGATTACCATACCGAACCTGGCAAACGGCAAGGTGAGCAGCACGTGGACAGGACAGACAACAATATCCCGACGCCATCGTCAACGACATGCGACTGGTTTTCCACAGCCTTGCTCCGCTGGCATGATCAGGCTGGCCGCCATGATCTGCCCTGGCAACAACGCTGCGACAGCTATGGCATCTGGGTTTCGGAAATCATGCTGCAGCAAACGCAGGTCAATACCGTTATTCCTTATTACCAGCGTTTCCTGCAGCGTTTCCCTGACCTGCCGACACTCGCCGCGGCCACGCTCGATGATGTTCTGCAATACTGGGCCGGGCTGGGCTATTACAGCCGTGGCCGCAACCTCCACCGCTGTGCTGAAACTGTCGTCGCCGAACATAACGGCCAACTCCCGCGTGACCTCGACAAACTGATGAGCCTGCCCGGAATAGGCCGTTCAACCG
>JALWQD010000390.1 GCA_026994735.1 Gammaproteobacteria bacterium
CCTGCTGTCAAACATAGCGGGCAGAGCCAACTGGATAGACTTGCTGGCAAGCCACCGTGGAGCCCTTGACTGGCTGATCGGTGTTCTCTCGGCCAGCCGTTACCTGAGCCGCTTCATTGTCAGCCATCCGCACCTGCTTGAGTGGCCATTACTGGCAGAACGTGGCGAGGCAGAAATTGACCATCTTTGCCGTCAGATTGATGCTATCCCTGCGGATGAAGAAGAAGAGTATGCGCTCGCCAAACTTGGTCACCATATCGATATGGCACGCATCCAGTGCGCACTGGTGATTGACGCCGGCAACCAGGATATCAGCCAGATCGGTGCCTGGTTGGCAGCCATCGCCGACCAGGCCGTGCGCGCCTGTCTGCGCCTCAGCAGCAAACAGCTACAGCTGCCAGCCAACTTTCCTTTTATCGCTCTCGCTCTGGGTAAACACGGCAGCCAGGAAATGTCATTGACCTCGGATCTCGACATGATTTTTGTCCTTGATGAAAAGGCACTCATCACCCCGCTGCCGGAACATTTCCCTGACCCCCGTACTGCCGCTCAACGCTTGGGTAAACGCATCATCCGGCAATTAACCGGCCAAGCCCCTTTTGGTGCCGGCTACAAATTTGATGGGCGCTTACGACCATCGGGCAGCAGTGGCATTCTCGTCACCACTCTGGCAGGCTTTAGCGCTTATCAGCAACACAATGCACAAACCTGGGAGCATCAGGCTCTCTGCCGGGCGCGAGCAGTTGCCGGCCCCAAAACATCGCAGCAACAGCTGATGACCGTCATCGATAAAATTGTCTCGCAAGCCCGTGATATCAAGCAACTGGCCAGCGATGTGTTGTCAATGCGACAAAAGATGTTTGACCATCTCGCCAGCCGGGAAGACACGATTATCAATCTAAAACAAGACCCCGGTGGCTTAATTGACATCGAGTTTCTGGCTCAATTTGCACGTTTGGCTTTTGGCGGCAAGCAATGCGGCACACTGACTATCTTCAGTCGCGATAACAACAAACTGCCCTCTACCTGGCAACAACACCGAGCCACTCTGCTCGACACCTATCGCTGCTATCGGCAAATGGAAAACAGCTTGCGTGTCGAACTCTGGCTCTCGATCAGTAAAATTCCGGCCAATAATAACGATATTTCCTGGCATGTTCTGCGCCGTCATACAGCAATGCACTCGGTCAGCATGCTGCGCCAGAAAATGCAGCAAACCCATGACCTGTTTCACACATTAATCAACCAGGCAGGGTGTTGACTGCAGAGCCAGCGTCAACGACCGCTAACCCAAGGCACAAACCACATACTTTGACAGCAACTCAAAGCACGAAGAGAATATATCCATGCGGAAAACTATCCAGCACGTAAATATCCGGATGATCTACCAGTGCTTACTCAGCACAATACTGGTAACCATGCTGACAGCCACCTTCGCAGGCGGCATCTACCGTTATCAGAATAGCGATGGTAGCGTCGTCTTTACTGACCAACCACAACATAATGCAACCCGTGTCGAGCTCGGCATTACTCAAACCATTAAAGCCGTGCCCATCGCAAAAAAGAAACCCGCTCAAGCTTCGCCCGACAAAAAGCCGGCTGAACAGGAAAATCAGTATTCAGAACTCATGATTGTTAACCCCAGCGATGATCAGGCTATCCGTAACAATGCCGGAGGACTGGTCGTTCGCATCAACAGTCATCCCGCTCTCGATAGCAAACGAGGTGATCGTTTAATACTCATGCTTGACGATGCCCCACTTGGCCCCCCATTAACCCGCATGGAACAGAGCTTTACCAATATTGACCGGGGCAGCCACACTTTGCAGGCTATCATCATCGATAAAAATGACGTCCTCATGCAACGCTCTGAAAAAATAACGTTTCATATGCTGCGCCATGCTATCCAGCATAAAACGCCCTGACCTGCCATCGACATTAATCATGCCCGGACTTTGAGCACCTAATACCCACAAATAAAGCTCTCGGCAAACTGTCATCACTTGTGCAGGGAACATACTGGCGTCCCTCTTCTGACAGTGCTGCTATATTAGCTATCATGGTTACGCATAACATACCCTGGGCTTTGCTGGCACGAAGAGCCAAACCTCTGCCCATGCAATCAATCGCTGATATGCGCACAAAGCGAGAGGGATGCTACCCGATGAGCAACAAGCAACAGCAGGCTCGGCTTATGCCATCTGCCAATGGCATTTCAGCCGCCATTTTTTACCTTTCTGAGCAGCCTTCTCCGCAGACACTTAGAGCGTCCCGCAGGCATTACCTGCAACTGGCCAGGCGCAGGAAAGCGGCGCAATAGCATGGTTGCCAATAATGATCTCGCCGCTATCCTCGACTATCAATCAATGCCGGTACTGGCGCTGGACAAGCAATTACAGTTTATTTTTCTCAATCCAGCGGCTGAAGAGCTGCTTGGCATCAGCCAACGCCGAGCCTACGGTCGTCATTTCAATGACTGCCTGCCACTGGCAGAGACGATCTGCGCACACCTGACCGCCAGCCTCAACAGTGAACTTATGCGCGACGAGCGTGAAATGGCCCTGGCAATCACACCCAGTCGAACGTCACTGGTCGATCTCACCATCACCCCCTTGAC
>JALWQD010000391.1 GCA_026994735.1 Gammaproteobacteria bacterium
GTTCGGCACCGACAGCACCGGCAAGGATATCTTCTCGCGAACCTTTCACGCCATCAACACGTCGCTGGCGGTCGGCACCATCGGTGTCATGATTGCCTTTGTTCTGGCACTTATCATTGGCGGCGTGTCCGGCTATTTCGGTGGCTGGATCGATTCGGTTCTGCAAATGATCACCGATGCCATTCGAACGGTACCGGTCATCCCGCTATTCATGGCCATTGCCGCCTTTATTCCCAGTGAATGGAGTTCCGAAGCCCGCTTCTTTTTCATATCGATTATCCTGGGTTTCATTAACTGGCCAACGCTGGCTCGGCGTGTCAGAACCCATCTTCTAACGGAACGCAATCAGGAATATGTTCTGGCCGCGCAGCTCAGCGGTGCCGGTGCCGGACATATCATTCGCAAACATCTATTGCCCAGTTTCACCAGTTATATCATCGTCGATCTGGTGATTTCCTTTCCCTATATGGTCCTGTCCGAAACGGCCTTGAGTTTTATCGGGCTGGGCCTGCGCGATCCGGTCAATTCACTCGGCGTTATGCTGCAGAATGTAACCGACGCCGATGTTTTGTTGAATTATCAATGGTATTTCATACCGGTCATCTTCTTCATTGCGCTGGTGCTGGCGTTTGTTTTTGTCGGTGATGGCCTGCGCGATGCGGCCGACCCTTACGGGAGTGTCAAAAAATGACATTGTTGAAGGTCGAACATCTCACATTGCAATTCGATACCGATGAAGGCCGGATTACCGCTGTCGATGATGTATCGTTCGAGGTCAATGCCGGAGAAGTTCTCGGGCTGGTCGGCGAATCCGGGTCGGGCAAATCCGTCACGGCGAAATCGATCATGAAGCTCAACCCCAAGAATGCGATTTACAGCCCTCAAAGCAGCATTAAGCTCGATTTGGAAGATGAAGGCGTTATCGATGTTTTGTCGCTGACCAGCGAAAAGGATCTTCAGGTGGTGCGCGGCGGGGCGGTATCAATGATCTTCCAGGAGCCAATGGCCAGTTTCGCACCGGCCTTGACCATCGGCTATCAGATGGTTGAGCAGTTGTTGATCCACAAGGATATGACAAAAAAGGAGGCTGAAACCCACTCCATCGAAATGCTGGAGCGGGTCGGCATTTCCGATGCATCAAACCGGTTCAATCAATATGCGTTCGAATTGTCTGGCGGTATGCGCCAACGAGCGATGATCGCCATGGCATTGTCGACCAGCCCGAAACTTCTGATTGCCGATGAACCCACGACCGCCCTTGACGTAACCATTCAGGCGCAGGTCATCGATCTTATGAAGGATCTGGTAAAGGAATTCGGCATGGGTATCATTTTCATCACCCATGACCTTGGCGTTATCGCCCAGACAGCGGACCGGGTCGCGGTGAAATATCTGGGCCGAATTGTCGAGGAAGGCCCCGTGCGCGAGGTCATTCGCACATCGGCGCATCCCTATACCCAGGGGTTGCTGCACGCATTGCCGAAACTGGACGATCTTGATTCACCGCTAACGCCAATCCCTGGTGATATTCCCAGCCCTCTAGAGCGCCCCAGCGGCTGCGTTTTTCATACGCGCTGCACAGTGGCCGAGCCGCGCTGCAATCAGTCGGCACCGCCCATGGCGAAATTCGATGACACTCATTTGGCCGCCTGTTTTGTCGAAGCGGAAAAAAGGGGAGCACGGTCTTGAACCAGACACCCAGTTCACAGAATGACAATCTGATTATTTCCGCCCGCAACCTGTCGGTGGACTTCCTGTTGAGCGGAGGGTTTCTCACCCGCAAACGCCATTTACGGGCGATCAGAAGTGTTAATCTGGATATTCCCAGGGGGTCCTTCTTCGGTCTGGTCGGCGAGAGCGGCTCGGGCAAGACCACGCTGGGGCGTGCCTTCCTGCGTGCCAGTCCGATCTCACAGGGCGAGGTGCATTATGCCGACGGAGAAGTTGACTATGATCTGCGCCAGCTGCCACCGCAGGAGTTGAAGGAATATCGCAAGCGGGCTCAGCTTATTTTCCAGGACCCTTATGCAGCGCTCAGCCCGCGCATGACAGTACGCGATATTATCGCCGAGCCCTTGGAAGTCATGAAGATTACCGCTTCTCGCGAAGAAACCGATGAGCGCGTGCGCAATATTGCCGCCAAGTGCCGGCTCAATCTGGAACATCTGCGCCGCTTTCCACACGCCTTTTCCGGCGGTCAGAGGCAGCGCATCTCCATCGCCCGCGCGCTTGTCTCGAACCCCAAATTCGTCGTTGCTGATGAGAGCGTGGCGGCGCTTGATGTCTCCATCCAGGCCGACATTCTCAACCTGCTCAAGGAACTGCAAAAAGAGCTGGGGCTTACCTATCTATTCATCAGCCACGATCTGTCCGTCGTGGCCCATATCTGCGATCATGTAGCGGTGATGTATCTGGGCCAATTGGTGGAGACGGCACCGACACGCCAGCTATTTGCCGCCCCGCGCCATCCCTATACCAAGGCGCTCATGTCGGCGATTCCCTCGCTCGATCCCGATCACGACAGCAAGGCACAGAAACTGGACGGCGAAATTCCCTCACCGCTCAATCCTCCCAGTGGCTGCAAATTTCATACGCGCTGCCCGCATGTCGCCGATAT
>JALWQD010000392.1 GCA_026994735.1 Gammaproteobacteria bacterium
GCTGACAACGGATGATGAGCTGTTACCGCCGCAGGCAGCGAGTGATAACGGCAGGCTGACAGTGCTGGCAAGTCGCGCAGAATTGATCAGCAGGGAGTTTTTAACTGCCTGAGCAAGAAAGCGTCGTCTCGAGATCGGTTTGTCCAAGATGTTTTCCTCATTTAATCAGCACTACTTGGTTGTAACAGCCAGCGTGTTGTCTCGCTGTGGGTGCCGGCGAAAAAAATTACCTTCCCTGCGGTATTTACTACCCGCCCTGGGAGAGCGTTTTATTTATAAACGGAGTGCTGGCCGTTTGTCATCAAAACAGCTTCCGCTTATAACAGGTCAAGAAAACTCGGATTCATTCCGGCTAAAGTTGTTTGTGGTCTGGTTGCGTTCAAATCCATGCTTCGGAGTACAGGTAATAATGAGCTATTGCAAAGTTGTGTATCGCAGACACGGGACTTTCAGGGAGGCAGAGACGCGTCTGCACTTCTCTAATGCTGCATGCCTGAGTTGCCTTTTCTGGCGGTGATGATCTGGTATTGCTGTTCCGTCAGTTGCGGTAATTTTTTCAAAAAGGCGACCATTGCCCAAATGCGCTCATCATCATGGGTCAATCCCCAGGCAGGCATGCCGGATGCCTTGATGCCATGTTTGATGATCCAGAACTGTCTGCGCGCAGCTTGATCGATATCACTGTTGTCGCCATGGCTGTGATCATGGTCATCGGTGTCTTTAGTCAGATTCGGGGGTTGTGGGTAGAGTCCCTGACTCATATCACTTTTTTGCTGGCCCGGTTTCAAATGACAGCTGGTACACATGTCATTGTAATCGGCGCCTCCCGCCAGCAACATGGCCGGGCTATTCAGGTCAGGGATCTGCAGCTTGCTGGATGCGCGTGCAATCGAGCGCTCACGCAATGTTTCCAGTACCCAATAGGTGAGCTTGGTGTGCGGCACATCTGCACCCATGGGATAGAGACCGGAATAGAGAAAAGACAGCCCTGCGATGGCTGCGAGAGCGAGGGTGGAAGGGATGATGATCTTGCATTTCATGAGCATTTCCTTGGCTGTCCCGGTATCGATATAGCGTCCATGTTCATCCCTGAACAGACGCTCGATGTTGGTTGTATTACAGGCTTGCTTGCCCTAGTGATGTTCGTCATTGCCATGATGGTCATCATCATGCTTGTCTTCATGATCATTATCGCCATGTTCGTGATCATCATCATGCTCATCACTGCACTGTTCCATCATTGCCATCATGACGGGGTCCATCTTGTCCATATGATCCATGTCTTTCATTGCTTCACAATCCGGTGCTTCCTGTTTGCCTTTATGTTTCGAGCGGTCATGAGCAAATACAGTGCTGCTGACGAGCAGCAAAGCGATACCGGTGAGGGCGATCTTAAGGTTGATTTTTTTCATTGTTTTCTCCTTGCTTAGGCGGTTGGTTGTCTGAATGACAGGATCTGGAGGCGTTATGATGGCCGTCTCTATTCTAGCGTCCCCGTGGCGATTGATTGCAACAAGGGGCTTTGCGTGCCGACAGATTATCGAGTTCGGTTTCTTCTCGCTCATGTCGCCAGGCGCTTTTTATGCGTTCGCGCCAGCCCTCAGCGAGTGGTATTTTCATGGCCCTTAAGCGTGCTTCAATCTGTGCCAGTGTTGCCTGCAACAGGTCGTATTCAATTGACAGCTGTTGTCCTGCCAGATCTACGCGCTGAATACCCATCATGTCATTCGGTAATTGACTGATGTCGGCCTGTTGTTGCGCTGACAAAGGCATCTTCAGCCGCAGAAAACGTTGTTTATACAATGGCGCCTGGGCGAATTTTTTGTAGGCACTGAAGAGCGTAGGGTGATCGCTAAATCTTTCCCGGCACTGTTCGGAGCAGAAAAAATATTCGCTGCCATTAAGCTTGCAGGGCATCATGCTGACATCGCTCTCCATGCCGCAAACGGGGCAGGCAGGCTGATCTCTTGCCGGGCTATGTTTCATGGGCTGTTCTGCTGTCTTTTGGCCCAGTTTTGATAGGCGGCTTCGGGCCATTTTGATTGCAGCCAGAAGATGACATTGCTGATCTCGGCATCACTGAGTCGCTGACCAAAGGCCGGCATTTTGCCCTCACCAGGACGAGCGCCATGACGTATTTTGTTCATTAACGCAGACCAGGGGTGATGCCAGGCATGGCCGCTGCCATTGAGAGGCGGTGGTGGCCAGAAGCCCGCAGCATCTTTTTGGCGCCAGGAAGCAGCGCCTTGTCCCTGATCACCGTGGCAGCGGGCGCAATGACGAGTATAGATTGCCTGTCCCATCTGCAACGTCTCGGGAGCATGGTTCCTGCCGACAGGGGACGAGGCCGCTGGTCTCGAGTCACAGGCTGTCAGCAGTAGAGCCGTTGTTGTCAGTATGATTCCGTAAAAACGGGTTTTTGGCGCGTTCGGCATGATTTCCTGGGCAAGATCATTATCTGAAAGCGTTATTCTAGCGTCTCTATTCTGATATGCCGATGACTGTCACATGACAAGCTTGTCATGAAAGTGCTGGCACCGCCTTTGCTGGGAGGCATCACCGTCTTGTTAATAATCGTGCGATTTTGATAGAATGTGTAAACTATATATAACATTCAAGTTAGAGGTGGTCTTAATGAATGCCGTTGGATCTTCTTTGTCGCGTTGCCGGCAGTATACACAATCGCTGTTATCCGCTCTGTTATTGACTGCTATGTCGATGCCTGCTGCGCAAGCTCTGGAAATTAAAGCGGAAGTTTTTGGCAATCTGAATGGTACGGCATTTACACCGGCTGTTGATGGGCCGTTGGCATCCGGTGTTGTCGATGTGTTGGGATCTACTACTGTAGCTGCGAGTGATATTTTCTATCATACCTATGGTAACGATGCCGGTAATTTTGGTTCGCGAGTCAGTGGTCACGGTATTTTTGATATTACCGGTGTTTTTACCTATACCGATACCATTACCAATACCTCGGGTTTGGCGCAGGCCTACAATTTTGGGTTTACTGTGATTCCAGGTGAAATTACTGTCTCGGGTGTCCCTCTTGCCGCTACTGATTTCTTGTTCGCCGAGTATAGTATTGATATTCTCGTCAATGGTTCGTCCATTTGGGATAGTGCCGCTTCTATTTCAAAGGATTCATCCTCTGCTGCCGCGACTTTTTCAGATTCAGGCACTTTTTCTCTCGGTGGTTCTTTCGTCGATGCCGCTAGCATCAGTCGTTATTCCTGGGATCAATATGTTGACTCGGTTGCTCTCGGAACGCTGGCTAATGGGCAGTCATTGGATTTTGAGTATCGTTTGACCTCGCATGCACGGGGAAATGCTGATTGCGCTGTCAGTGGTGGTGTCGCCGGTTTTGACGGACTGCCGTTATTGATCGGAGACGGAGATGCCATCGCGGGTGGTCCGGGGCGTTTATCAGGTTCTTGTGGTGCCATTGCGCGTAGTGGTGATCCCTTCTTTTTTGGTGGCAGCGCACCCAATACTTCGTCAATCAGTGCTACGCCCGCATCTACCTCTGTTCCGGAGCCGAGCGTTCTCGCACTCTTGGGGCTGGGTCTTGCTGGACTGATAGGTATTAAAAAAAGTCCAGCATAAAACGCTTGGCAATGATTCCAAAAGGCGGTGCATTGGAGATGCACCGCCTTTTTTTATGCGTCCATAGGGTGGTGAATGAAAACATTTTGCCTTAGTGAGGCTGAAAAATGACAACAATGTCATGCTTATGCCATCGATCAGAGCGGCTAGATGACTTACTATTAGAGGCTGTTCTCTTCAGGGGTCATGAATGAAGCTGCTCATTGTTGAAGATGAAGTCAAGATTGGCGATTACCTTAAACAGGGACTTTCCGAGGCAGGTTTTATCGTTGAGCTGGCACGTTCGGGGCTTGATGGTCATCACCTGGCGATGACTGATGATTATGATCTGATCATCCTTGATATCATGTTGCCGGATATTAGCGGTTGGCAGATACTTGAATCATTACGTCAGGCCAAACGGCAAATTCCTATTCTTTGCCTGACGGCAAGAGACAGTGTCGATGACCGTGTCAGAGGCCTGGAACTGGGGGCTGATGATTATCTGGTGAAGCCCTTTGCCTTTACCGAGTTGCTTGCCCGCGTGCGCAGTCTGTTGCGGCGCACATCACTGCCGTCAAACGATACGACATTGCGCGTTGCTGATATCGAGCTGGATTTGACCCGTCGCCGGGTGACGCGCGCGGGTAAACGTATTCATTTGTCAGCGAAGGAGTTTTCCCTATTGGAGTTGTTCATGCGTCGCCAGGGAGAGGCCTTGCCCAGGTCGTTGATCGCTTCCCAGGTCTGGGATATGAATTTTAGCAGCGATACCAATGTTATTGATGTTGCTATTCGACGCCTGCGCTCGAAAATTGATCAGGGTTTTTCCGACAAGCTGATTCATACAGTACGTGGCATGGGCTATGTCCTTGATGTGTCCGACGAGGCTTAGGCCGTATGCATAAATCGCCGTCATTGGCATTGCGATTGATACTGTCATTTTCGCTTGTGACGACCATTGGATTTATGATTGTTGGCTGGATTACCCAGGCCTCACTGCAAAAACACTTCGAAACAGAAGATGTTAGCGAATTGCGAGTCATTGAGAAGAGCCTTGAAAACATTCTTATCGGACATGACCCGGAGAAAGACGCTGATCTTCTTGAACGGCGTCTGAATGATATTCTTGTTGGACACCACCATGCCCTGCTGAAAATCGTCAATAATGGCACGACTGTTTTTATAAGTCCGGCCTTGAAAGGCATGACCTTGCCGATTGCCGCTCTGCCGACAGCAAATAATATTGCTGTTACCTCTGATGGCCATCATCGCTATCGTCTCTTGAGCAAAACGCTACTTATCCATGGTTCGGAAATCCGCCGTTATCAAGTGGTTATCGCCGTTGCCTATGATTCTCATGACAGGTTCCTGGTGGGCTTTCAGAAGACGTTGTGGGCGATAGTTCTTAGCGGTATTTTTATTTTTTCCTTTCTTGGCTGGTTGATCGTCCGTCAAGGCTTGTCACCGTTGTTACGCATTGTCGAAAATATTCGTCATATCAATGCTCATAAATTGCAGGAACGACTCGACCCCCATGATTTTCCGGAAGAGCTGAGGGATCTTGCCGATTCATTCAATGATTTGATTGAAAGAATTGATGAATCTTTTCAACGCATTTCCAACTTTTCTTCTGAAATTGCCCACGAGTTGCGTACACCGATCACGAATATGATGACCCAGACTCAGGTGGCCTTGTCGCGTGCTCGTGAAGTGCATGAGTACCGAGAAATACTCTATTCAAATATTGATGAATATGAGCGCATGGCACAGATGATCAATGATATGTTGCTGTTGGCAAAGTCTGATGTCGGCCTTGAGCAGGCTGACTTGAGACAAGTTGTTTTGCATTCTGAGGCGGCCAGCCTGATTGAATTTTACGAGGCCTGGGCTGAGGAAGCCGGGATTTCTCTGCGCTTGACGGGAGCTGCTGAGGTTTATGGTGATCAATTGATGTTGCGTCGTGCCCTGAGTAATTTGATCTCCAATGCCATTCACCATACACCCAGAGGCGGGACGGTCGACATTATCATTGAAACAGGTGATGGGGTCGCTATCAAAGTCTGCAATCAGGGGCAGACGATACCCGCAGTTAACCTGCCAAGATTATTTGATCGTTTCTATCATCGCAGCCAGCCACACGAAGGCAATCAGAGAGGCTTTGGTCTTGGTCTGGCCATTGTAAAGTCGATTGTTGATGCTCATGGCGGTGACATTTGTGTTACTTCGGCGGAGGGTATTACAATTTTCACAATCCGTTTTTAGCCATGAAATATTAATCATTGCAGTGTTGTGATGATCCTCACTAGCGCTTGATCTGCGTCCATAAACAGCCTTCCCGTATTGGCTAATTGTTTTTATGACAGCATTGTCATGAAGCTGTCACCCGCCCGCCGGGATAGGTTCCGTATTATCGTCACCATGTTATGAAATAGCCGTTGATAACGGTGCCACATTATGCGGGGAAAAATGAATCAGCCACGGAAAATGAAGGGCCCTTTATCGCAGCAATTGCCGCGGCGGCAGTTTCTGCAAGGTTTGGCCGCCGGGGGGCTCATGCTCAGCCTGGCACAGAAGCGCAGTCTTGCTGCTGAACTTGCGACGAACAAGTCACTGCCTGAGTTTCAAAAGGTGCCCATCTTGACGGGCACTGAATTTGACTTGACCCTGGCCGAGAGCGCCGTTAATTTTACGGGCCAGGCACGTATGGCAACGACAGTTAATGGCTCGTTGCCGGCACCGACATTGCGCTGGCGTGAAGGTGACGAGATCACTCTGCGGGTTACTAACCACCTGCCAGCGATGTCCTCGATCCACTGGCACGGTATTATTCTGCCCTATAAAATGGATGGAGTTCCCGGAGTTAGTTTTGAGGGCATTGCCCCTGGGGAAACCTTCGTTCATCGCTTTAAGGTGCGGCAGTCCGGGACATACTGGTATCACGCCCATACCTTGCATGAACAGACCGGCCTGTATGGCAGTATTATTATCGATCCGAAGACGAAGGATCCCGTCGAATTTGACCGTGAACATGTCATTGTTCTCTCGGATTGGACGGACGACGAACCATTGACGGTGCTCAAGAATCTCAAAAAACAGAGCGATTACTACAATTTTAATTTGCCGACAGCAAAAGACTTTTTTACCGATGTCAGTACCGAAGGATTGGGCGCGGCATTGAGCAAACGGCGTATGTGGAATCGCATGCGCATGAATCCGACAGATCTCGCCGATACATCGGGACATTCCTTTACCTATTTGATGAACGGAACAACGCCTGCGGGAAATTGGCAGGCCAATTTCCGTGCTGGAGAACGCGTGCGTTTGCGTGTTATCAATGCTGCCAGCCAGACCTTTTTTGATCTTCGTATTCCGGGGTTGCCGATGACGGTCGTGCAGACGGACGGTATCAATGTCGAGGCCGTTACCGTTGATGAATTTCGCATGGGCCCAGGGGAGACTTACGATGTTATCGTAAGCCCCACTGCCGTTGCCTACACACTGTTTGCCCAATCGTCTGATCGCAGCGGTTTTGCCCGCGGCACGTTGACGCGTGCGGCCGGCGTGACGGCTCCGGTGCCGGCCCTCGATGAAGCGGAATGGTTGTCGATGACCGATATGATGGGGTCAATGGTCATGAGCGCTGGCGGGGATCATCAAGGACAGGCCATGAAAGGCATGATGAAGAGCGGCAGCCATGACGGTATGGCAGGGATGGCTATGGTCGATTCGGCACCGCTTGCCCACCATGCCAGTAGTGAGTTTGGTGCTAGCGTCGATATGCGTGTCGATCGTCCACGTACCAATCTTGATGATCCCGGTATCGGCTTGCGTAACAATGGCCGGCGCGTTTTGACGTATGCCGACCTGCATACCCTGGGAGGTGAAATCGATTCGACGCCACCAACCCGTGAGATCGAAATGCATCTGACCGGAAACATGGAACGTTACACCTGGTCTCTTGATGGCCTTGAGTTAAGCAAATCAACGCCGGTTCATTTTCGCCAGGGAGAACGTCTGCGGGTGATTCTTCATAACGATACGATGATGATCCATCCGATGCATCTGCATGGTATGTGGAGTGATGTGGAATCGGAAGCAGGGGATTTCCTCGTCCGCAAGCATACGATCAGCGTCCAGCCAGCGCAGCGGATTAGCTTTCGTGTTACGGCTGATGCCCCGGGCTACTGGGCCTGGCACTGTCATTTGTTGTATCACATGGCCGCGGGCATGTTTCGCGTCGTGACTGTGTCTTGAGCAAGGGGAACTGCATCGTGTCTAACGCAATACTTGATTTTCGCCTGCCGGTAGTGACCAGAGTGTTGTTGCCTCTGGCATCACTGATGGTCATCGTCTCTGCCCCTCTTATGGCGGCAGAAAACATGTCAGGAATGATGATGTCAGGCGGCCATGCCATGACGATGATGAAACATGCCCCGATGCCGCTACGTGACCCCCATGCGGCGTCTGATGGTTATACCTATGAGACAGTGCCTCGTCCTCATGAAGCCGATGAGATGAATTTCGCCAGTCTTCTGGCTGACCGTTTTGAAGTCAATGAAGGTCGCAATGGCAATGCCCTCGCTTATGATGTTCAGGCCTGGTATGGCCGTGACTATGATCGTCTGATCATGAAGGCTGAAGGTGATGTTGATCAGGGTAACTTGCAGGAATCACGGACCGAGTTGCTCTGGGGGCATGCGCTGACATCTTTTTGGGATACACAGTTAGGCGTGCGTGTTGATCAGGGCGATGAGCCGGCTCAAAGCTGGCTGGCACTGGGTGTCGAAGGACTGGCTCCGTACTGGTTTGATGTTGAAACGACGGCCTATCTTGGCAGTGCTGGCCAGCTATCGTTACGGTTAGATGTCAGCTATGAGTTGCTGTTTACCCAGAAGCTGATATTACAGCCTCGTTTCGAGGCAAATTTTTATCGTAAGTCGGACCGTCAACGATCACGTGGGGCAGGTCTTTCTAACCTCTCCGCAGGCTTGCGTTTGCGTTATGAGATTCGCCGTGAGCTGGCTCCCTATATTGGTGTCGAATGGGGCGGGCTATTTGGTGCGACCGCCACTGCTGCTGGCACTGCGGGTGTTGTTGCCGATGATTTGAGAGCGGTTGCTGGCCTGCGTTTTTGGTTTTAATTTTCTTCATGGCTGTTCTTCTCATGGCCTCATGAAAAGCAAATAACGCTTATTAGAAGACGGTTGGCATCGATGCTGGAAGAGGTGTTCTGACAGAACACTGATGGACAGTACAAGTTGTTTTTTTCTGGAAGTTTCCGAGTCATCAAACCAAGGGTGGTTGGTATGCTCACAGTCAGTAAATTATCCAAGTTGGTGAAGACAACGCCGGTATCGATACGTTACTACCTGCGTATCGGTTTGCTGACGCCCGAACGTGATGAAGACAATGGTTATCACGTCTTTAATGCCAACGATATTCGTCGTCTGAAATTCATTTTACTTGCCAAGGGTCTAGGATTTTCACTGCCTGATATCCAGAGCATTCTGGTGTCGGCGGATGACAAGCATTCGCCGTGCCCATGGGTACGCGATCTGTTCCGGCGCCGTATCGAAGAAAACCAGGTTCGCCTGGCTGAATTGAATGCTTTGCAAGGAACAATGATTGATACCTTGTCGAAGTGGGAATCGATGCCCGATAGCGAAATTGATGCCAATGAACTCAATCGCCTAATTGCATCGATTTCATGTCTTAACCAGGGAGAATGATCATGGAAAAAGATCCGGTTTGTGGTATGGCTGTCGATCAGTCCTCCGCTTTTCAAATGCAATTCAGACAGCATACTTTCCATTTTTGCAGTCAGGGTTGTTTCAATAAGTTTCGCTCTGCACCGGATCGTTATTTTCCCGTTGCCAATGCAGGCCTGGAGAGACAGGAGATGCGGACTCATGATGGCGGTTCAGACGAAGGTGGTTGCCGGGAACATGGTTTGCACCTGCCGGCTGCGTTAACAGTGTCCGGCAGCACCGGGGCGGGTTTCTATACTTGCCCAATGCACCCCGAAATCGAACAGCAGGGGGCGGGGGTTTGTCCTCTCTGCGGAATGGCTCTGGAGCCATTGGTCGAGCCGTTTGCGGCTACCCGGACAGAGTATGTTTGCCCTATGCACCCAGAGGTTGTTGAAGATCATCCGGGCAACTGTCGAAAGTGTGGTATGGCACTGGAGGCTGTCAATGTTGAGGCGGTAGAAGATAGTCAGGAACTGGATGATATGAGCCGTCGTTTGCGGTTTAGCACAATCCTGGCGCTGCCTGTTTTTTTCAGTGCCATGATGGCAGAATTTTTTCCCCACTGGGTTAACGGTTTGATGTCTCCTGTTGTCCGGCAATGGGGTGAATTATTACTTTCTGCGCCCGTTGTTTGGTGGGCTGGCTGGGTGTTTTTCGCGCGTGGCTGGCAGTCCATTATCAGTCGTAGCCCGAATATGTTTACCCTCATTGCCATTGGCGTTGGCATTGCCTGGAGCTATAGTTTTGTCGCAGTTCTGATGCCGGGTCTGTTTCCGCCCGAATTATTATCAGAGGCAGGTGTTGTGCCGGTTTATTTCGAGGCAGCGGCGGTGATTACTGCGCTGGTGTTATTGGGGCAGGTGATGGAATTACGCGCTCGCAGTCAAACCAATGCGGCGATTAAATTACTGCTGGGTCTGGCGCCCAGGACGGCTCGACGGGTTCGGGATGATGGCAGCGAAGAAGATATTTCGCTGGAGCATGTCAGCG
>JALWQD010000393.1 GCA_026994735.1 Gammaproteobacteria bacterium
AGTCTGATACTTGAAATCCTGGGAAGCTAGATTGATCTCCGGGATTACCCTGTCGATCGATGCCTTGTCCGCGTGGGCAAGGCTGATATTGGCGCTACTGTAGCAGTGGCTTGTGCTTTGGGCAAGGGAGCAAATGTGATACCTTTCACGGCTTCTGTAAACGTTGTCGGATTGTCTAGGAATTGTCGATGAATCGCAGTGAAATTGATCGTATTGCCCATCTTGCCCGTCTTGAGATTGCCGCCGCAGATGTTCCTGTCTATCTGCGGGAACTGAGCGCAATTCTTGAGTTCGTTGAACAGCTGTCAGCCACAGACACCGAGGGTATTGAACCGATGGCACATCCGCTTGATGCTTGTCAGCGATTACGCCAGGACGTGGTCACGGAGGCCGATCAACGTGATCGCTTTCAGGCCATCGCGCCGGCTGTTGACAAGGGGCTTTATCTTGTTCCGCAGGTCATTGAATGAATGTTTTCCTGACTCCCTGTTTACGCATTATTACAATGAGGGTTGCCGATGTTTCGCAGTAGCCTCCGTCAGCTGTCGCAAGGTTTACGGGACAGAACGTATAGTAGCGTTGAACTGACAGAACACTTTCTCCACAGGATTCAGGCTGAGGATGATCAACTCAACAGCTTTATTACCTCGACGGCTGAAATGGCACTTGCCGAGGCGGCCACAGCTGATCGTTTGATCGCAGCCGGTCAGCACGGGCCTTTGACCGGCCTGCCACTGGCTCACAAGGATATCTTCTGTACGGCAAATGTACGCACCAGCTGTGCTTCGCGCATGCTGGATAACTTTATTTCACCTTACGATGCAACCGTTGTCGCCCGTATGCGTGCAGCCGGCTTGGTCATGCTCGGCAAGACCAATATGGACGAATTTGCGATGGGCTCATCGAATGAAACCAGTTATTACGGTCCTGTCCGCAATCCCTGGGATCTTGAACGCGTGCCGGGTGGCTCTTCCGGTGGTTCTGCCGCTGCAGTCGCCGCTCGTTTGGCGCCGGCAGCAACAGGGACAGATACCGGAGGCTCGATTCGCCAACCGGCTGCACTTTGTGGCTTGACGGGTATTAAACCGACCTACGGAAGAGTTTCGCGTTATGGCATGATTGCCTTTGCCTCCAGCCTTGATCAGGGGGGGGTTCTAACCCAGTCAGCAGAAGATGCGGCTATGTTGCTGCAGGTGATGGCCGGTTTTGATGCGCGTGATTCTACCAGTGTCGCAGAGCCAGTGCCTGATTACAGCGCCACATTGACGCACTCGTTGGCCGGCTTGCGTATCGGTTTGCCGGATGAATACTTTGCTGATGGGCTCGATCCTGCTGTTGCGACTGTTATCGAAGCGGCGATCAGTGAATACGAGAAGCTGGGAGCAAAGGTGCAACGGATATCACTTCCCCACAGCCATCTTGCTGTGCCGGCCTATTATGTTGTTGCACCGGCGGAATGTTCTTCCAATCTGTCACGTTTCGATGGCGTACGCTTTGGTCATCGCTGTCAAGACCCTGTTGATTTGAACGATCTTTATCAGCGCTCGCGCGGTGAGGGTTTCGGCGCGGAGGTCAAACGCCGAATTATGACCGGCACCTATGTCCTTTCTGCTGGTTATTATGACGCCTATTACCTCAAGGCGCAGCAGGCCCGGCGCCTGATTAGAGACGATTTCCAGCAGGCCTTCGAAGCGGTAGATGTCATTATGGGGCCAACCAGTCCATCGACGGCTTTCCTGCTCAATAGCCGCATGGATGATCCGCTGACAATGTATCTTTCCGATGTCTATACTATCGCGGTTAATCTCGCTGGTGTACCTGCAATGTCGATACCTTGTGGTGAAGTTGCTGGTTTGCCGGTGGGCCTGCAACTGATTGCACCCTATTTTTCCGAAGCTCGATTACTCAATATCGCGCATTGTTTTCAGCAGACAAGTGATTGGCATCGGCGTATACCCGTAGCCTTCGCCGGTAACTGATATTTTTTACAGCCAGACATTTTGAAGGATTGAGATCATGCAATGGGAGACTGTCATTGGCCTGGAGATACATGCTCAGCTAGCGACCAAGAGCAAAATATTTTCAGGTGCGGCAACGGCTTATGGGGCGCCACCGAATACGCAGGCTTGCGCTGTTGATTTAGGTTTGCCCGGTGTGCTGCCAGTGCTCAATGAAGATGTTGTTCGTATGGCTTTGCTGTTTGGCTTGGCGATTGGCGCCGAAATTGCGCCACGTTCAGTCTTTGCGCGCAAAAACTATTTCTATCCGGATCTGCCGAAAGGCTATCAGATTAGCCAGTTTGAATTACCTATTGTCGGCAAGGGTAAATTAGTGATTTATCTGCCAGGTGGTGATGAAAAACTTGTTGGTATTACACGCGCTCATCTGGAGGAGGATGCCGGCAAGTCATTACATGGCAGTCAGCCAGGATCAACGGGGGTAGACCTCAATCGTGCCGGAACACCTTTGCTGGAAATCGTCTCGGAACCCGATATGCGTTCGGCAGAAGAGGCTGTTGCCTATATGAAGGGCATTCATTCGCTCGTTCGCTATCTTGGTATTTGTGATGGCAATATGCAGTAGGG
>JALWQD010000394.1 GCA_026994735.1 Gammaproteobacteria bacterium
ATGTGATACTAACGCCCTTGCCTGAGACAACGGCACCGGCTCTGCAAAAGGCTACTGGTCTCTGGTTGGCAAGCGGGGCGAAAATTGTCACGATGGAAGTTGCTTATCATGACCGTCTATTGGCAGCAACAAGCCATCTTCCACACCTGCTGGCCTTTAGTGTTATCGCCTATCTGCTTGAGAAAGTTGGTGCGGAGGCTTTTAGCTGCGCCGCGGGTGGCTTGCGTGACCTGACCCGGATTGCTTCCAGTGATCCGCGCATGTGGACGGATATTTGTCTTGCCAATGGCCCGGCAATTCGCCAAGCCCTGGCCGATTACAGGCAACAGCTCGATGTCCTCGACGCTCTTTTGTTGGCGGGCGATGAAGCGGGCCTGATGCAACGTTTTTCTGTCGCCAAAACGACACGTGATCAATATTGGAACACAGCTGCTGAAGCAGATATCGGGAATGATCGAGGTAAGCATGAGTCATGAGTTGAATTTTACTGTGCGCCCGGGAGGATGCTTGCAGGGGGATCTTCGCGTTCCCGGTGATAAGTCAATCTCTCATCGGGCCATTATGTTGGGTGCTCTGGCCAAGGGGCAGACCCGTATCAGTGGTTTTCTCGAAGGTGAAGACAGTCTGGCAACATTGCAGGCATTCCGCGCCATGGGTGTTTCTATCAGTGGCCCTGATGCCGGTTGCGTGACCATTGAAGGTGTCGGTATGCACGGTTTGCAGGCACCTGTGAGGCCTCTTGATGTTGGCAATTCAGGCACTTCGATGCGTTTGCTTGCTGGCTTGCTTTGCGGACAGGACTTTGATGTGACATTGACCGGTGACGCCTCATTGTCAACGCGCCCGATGCGCCGTATTGCAGATCCATTGACGGACATGGGGGCGCGTATCGAAACTTCCGCCAAAGGGACACCACCACTGCATATTTATGGTCATCAATCATTACAGGGAATTGATTACACTATGCCCATGGCCAGTGCGCAGGTGAAATCGGCAGTTTTACTTGCTGGTCTCTACGCCGAGGGGGAGACGCGAGTAACAGAGCCAGCGGTAACGCGAGATCACAGCGAACGTATGCTGGAGACTTTTCAGTGGCCATTGAAGCGCCGGGGCAGGACGGTTGCGCTGTCTGGTGGTGGTGAGTTGAAGGCGCATGATATTCAGGTGCCAGGAGATATCTCATCGGCGGCATTTTTTATCGTCGGGGCTTCTATTGCTGCCGATTCGGATATTATTATCAAGGGTGTCGGCATCAATCCGAGCCGCAGCGGAATTATCGCCATCATGCGTCAGATGGGGGCGGATATCGAGATTCTTCAGCAACGTCAGGAGGGCAGTGAACCGGTGGCGGATATCCGTATTCGGTCGGCGCGCTTGCAGGGGATTGATATCCCTGTAGAGCAGGTGCCGTTGGCGATTGATGAATTCCCGGCACTGTTCATTGCCGCAGCCTGTGCCCAAGGAACGACCCGCTTGACAGGGGCCGCAGAACTGCGCGTGAAAGAGAGTGACCGGATTCAGGTTATGGCCGATGGTTTGCAAACACTCGGGGCCGATGCCGAAGCGACGGCGGATGGCATGATCATACGCGGGGGAGCACTTGCCGGTGGTGATATCGAGAGCCAGGGGGATCACCGGATTGCCATGGCCTTTGCCGTGGCCGGATTGCGTGCCTCGGCGGCGATCACCATCCGCAGTTGTCGTAATGTGGCGACATCTTTTCCTGGTTTCGCGGACTTGGCTGCACGGCTTGGCCTGGCCATTGATGTCTCCACCGAAGAAGGTATCTGAATTGTCCTCGGTACCGGTGATTACTATCGATGGTCCCAGTGCTTCAGGAAAGGGGACCATCAGTCAAATCGTTGCTGATCGTTTCGCTTGGCATTTTCTCGACAGTGGTTCGCTCTATCGTCTCTGCGGGCTGGCGGCATATAAGCAAGGCGTTGACCTCGATGATGAAGCAGCGCTGGTGTCCATGATTGCCACCCTGAACATTGAGTTTGCCCTTCCTGAAGCGTTGGGTCAGGCGACAAAAATTTGTCTTGATGGCCAATTTGTTGAGCAACAATTACGCAATGAGCGGATGGCGACGGCGGCTTCTCGGGTTGCGGCCTTGGCCGGCGTCCGTCAGGCTTTACTGACCCTGCAGCGCAACTTTCGCCAGCTTCCCGGCCTGGTTGCCGATGGTCGTGATATGGGGACAACCGTCTTTCCTGATGCGACGCTGAAAATTTTTCTTCTGGCGAGTAGCGAAGAAAGGGCGCGGCGACGCTATAAGCAGTTGAAGGAGAAGGGGATGGATGTTAACCTGTCGGCCATTTTGAACGAGCTCGAAGCCCGTGACCGGCGCGATAGGGAAAGAGTCGCGGCGCCACTAAGAGCGGCCGAGGATGCCGAAATTATTGATACAACCGCTATGGGTATCGACAGCGTCGTCGAAAAAGTGCTTGCCTGCTGGGAAAGTGGTCGATGACTTTCAGTAACTTATCGCGTGAATCTCGATAAGTTTCTAAAAGCTCCTTGGGGAGCAGTAACGACTGTTGCGGGATCTTATCCGCCGCAGTTTCTATCAACCGCATCATTA
>JALWQD010000395.1 GCA_026994735.1 Gammaproteobacteria bacterium
GTCAGCAACCCGCAACGAACAGGAAGCCCGCATGGCCCTCTGGCACATCATCGTCCTAGCAATCCTGCAGGGACTGACCGAATTTTTGCCCATATCCAGCTCTGCTCACTTGATTCTGGTGCCCAAGCTGACCGGCTGGGACGATCAGGGACTGGCTTTCGATGTCGCTGTCCATGTTGGCACCCTGCTCGCGGTCATCATCTACTTTCGCAGCGAATTAATCATGATGGGCCGGGACTGGTTCATCTCCCTGCGCGCCGGCAAGCAAACAGCCGAAAGCCGGCTCGCCTGGGGCGTCCTGCTCGGCACAATACCGGTGGGGCTGTTTGGTTTACTGGCAAAGGATTTCATTGAAAGCGACCTCCGCAGCACAACAGTCATTGCGACCACGACTATCCTCTTTGGTCTACTTCTGTGGTGGGCCGATAGTCGCTGCCGGCAACAACATAACGAATATCAACTGAGCCTGCGGGATATTCTCGTCATCGGTCTTGCCCAGGCTATCGCCCTCATTCCCGGTACCTCTCGCTCAGGCATTACCATCACGGCCGGCCTATTGCTCGGCCTGACACGCGAAGCGGCTGCCCGCTTTTCTTTTCTGCTCTCGATCCCGGTCATCGTCCTCGCTGGCGGCCTGGAAACGCTCAAACTCGCCGCTGACCCCAATCCGATCGCCTGGCAGGAATTGATTCTGGGGGCCGCCATATCGGGCACCATGGCCTTCCTCTGTATCCATTTCTTTCTGCGCTTATTGCGCCATATGGGCATGCTGCTATTTGTTCTCTACCGCCTTTTGCTCGGAGTCATACTGTTTTTGGCTTTTTAACCGTATCAAGAGCAAAACCGACCTGCCAGCAGCGGCGCCGGAAAACGAGAAGTTGCAGCATATGTATGCTCTCTCGAGCAGCACCTGACAGCATTCACCCGGCTATCCATACGCTGCCTTGAGAAAGGCCACTATTCTTTTGACCCCTTCGCGCAAATCGTCATCATCAGCTGTATAGGCCAAACGTAGATGTTCTCCGGCACGGTACTCGCCAAAGTCACAGCCTGGCGTCGTCGCAACCCCCGCCTGCTCCAGCAATTGCCGACAAAATGTCTCACTGTCATGGCTATAGTGACTGCAATCAACGTAAAGATAAAAGGCACCCTGGGGCAGCACAGAAACCTTCAGTGCCGTTTTTGACAGCGCCTGAAGGAGAAAATCACGCCGCCGTTGCAGGGTCTGACGGTAACCTTCGATGACCGTCATTGTTGACTCGGAAAAGGCTGCCAGAGCAGCATGCTGGGCCACGGTTGCGGCGGCCAGGAACATATTTTGCGCCAGACGCTCAAGAGCGGGTAACCAAACAACCGGCGCCACCAACCAGCCCAAACGCCAACCCGTCATACAAAAGAACTTTGAGAAACTATTCACCACGAAGATATCATTTCCCTGTCGCAGGGCCGTCTCTGAAAGTCCGCTGTAAATCAACCCCTGATAAATTTCGTCGACAATCAGACAGGCACCCCGGCGCCGCACCAGGGCGATAATTCGTGCCAGCTCGACCGGGTCGATAATGGCCCCCGTAGGATTGGCCGGTGAAGCCAACAGAACCACCTTGCAGGCGGCCGTCCAATTCGCCTCAAGCTGGGCCGCTGTCAATTGATAATTCGTTTCCGCAGTGACAGGCAAAAGACAAGCGCGCGCACCAAAAAGGCGGACAAAATGGCGATAACAAGGATAGCCCGGGTCAGCCATGAGGACATCATCACCGTGATCAAGCATAGCCGCCAGCACAAGCTGCAAAGCACCTGAAGCGCCGGGTGTAATAATGATTCTCTGGCTGTCAATATCGGCAACACCCTGGCGCTGACGATAATCTGTGGCCACTGCTGCGCGTAATTCTGGCAGCCCCAAAGCCTCTGTATAGCGAGTCTTGCCAGCCGCCAGAGCCTGCTCAGCAGCACTCACAATCGCTGCCGGTGTCGGAAAGGCGGTCTCGCCAACTTCCATATGGATGATCCGTCGACCGCTCGCTTCAAGCACCCGCGCACGCGCAAGGATAGCCATCACCTGAAAGGGCGCAATGGTCGCCATACGGCGAGCCAGGCGCGGGTCAGTCATGCGTAAAAAGAGTCCTCAGTAAAGGCAGGTCAATCATCGTAGCCGATGACGGCACCTTTGCCGCTGCCCGGCCGCCGAGGATGCGACAAGACTGCTCCGGATCCGCTAGCTGATCAACGATCAACAGGGCATCGGCAAAGGTGCCGTCTTGATTGTATTCACTCACAGTGACCAGAGTAGGAATAGCCAGCGCGACACTGGCACGAACACCATTGTCAGAATCTTCCAGGGCCAGGCAATCACAGGCCGGTAAGGCCATCGCATTGAGCACATAAGCATAAACATCGGCAGACGGTTTCTTGTCCGGTACTTCATCGGCAGTCGCAATGACTTCAAACCATGACTCGGCTCCAGGCGCGAACAAACTGCCCAGCAAGGCCGTCACATTAACACGCGTCGTCGTCGTTGCAATGGCCAGGCGAACACCTTCCTGACGTGCCTCAGTG
>JALWQD010000396.1 GCA_026994735.1 Gammaproteobacteria bacterium
CCGTCATCCATTGCCCACGTTCTTCCTCCGAGAGTACCTCCGGCCAGTTCCGGGCACGATAACGAAACAACATTTCGCCAAGACGAGGATCCGTGAATTCAGGCTGCCAGGCGAGCAATTGTTGTGCGCTGCGCTGGCGAACCTGATCGCATAAGCGGCGATCATCTTCCCCCAGAAAGCCTTCATAAAGTGCTGCGTCCACATCCTCAGCCTCAGGAAAGCCTTCATCACGTAAATAGGCTTCAGCGACTTTGACCGCAAAAGACGGGTTTTCGGCCAATAAGTTGGCATGCAATTGACATTGCTGGCGATCAAGAGCCAGGCGCTGACAGCCCTCTTCATCAAGCACCGACAAAGGCGCCAGCGCGGGGCAACGATTACTGCGTACGGCCTTGACAGCCAGTCGCTGTTCACCTTCAACGCGTTGCTCAGCGGGCGTGAACAGGCGTTGTTTCAGTTGCTCAAATGAAAGATCAAAAAACGGAGCCGGGTTCTGGCGCAGATCAAAGACAAGCATACCGGCATTATTCCCGGGTTCGCGTACCAGTGGCCAGATTAAACTGGTACACCCATGTTCGGCTGCATACATACGCGTCGTATGCACAAGAATACGTGGCTCATCAATCCTTAACAGGCTGTTGACCGTTTTTTTGCGGCGCAAGGTCAGATACCAGTCAAACAATCTCGGTTGCGCCTGCTGCAGCAAACGGGCGAGGGCTATCGTCGCACGCACATCAGCAAGAGCATCATGGGCATCCTGATGGGCAATACCATTGGCCTCGGTCAGACGTTCGAGGCGAAAACTGGGACGCCCTCTCTCGTCAACAGGCCAGCGGACTCCATCCGGCCTGAGGGCATAGCACATGCGCGCGAGGTCAATAATATCCCAACGAGAATTACCATGCCGCCATTCTCGCTGGTAAGGATCAAAGAAGTTTCTATAGAGTGTATGCCGTGTCACCTCATCATCGAATCGCAGGCTGTTGTAACCCACGGTGCAGGTTTCAGCGCGGGCCATCTGCTCATGAATGCGAGCAATAAAATCTGCTTCACAAAGCCCCCTCGCCAAGGCCAATTGAGGAGAAATCCCGGTCAACAGACAAGCCTCTGGCTGGGGCAGGCAATCGACTGCTGGGCGACAGTAAATCAACAACGGCTCATCAATCTCATTCAGTGCCAGATCGGTACGAACGCCGGCAAATTGCAGCGGTCGATCAAGGCGCGGGTCGACCCCGGATGTCTCATAATCATGCCAGTAAAATGTCTGACTCATCGCCCCTCTCTCGAAAGCATCTACTGATGCCGACATGCTAGCATGAAGCCAGACACTGAAACGGGAGAACCTAAATGATCTCAGTGAGTGATCTCAATGCCCGCCTGGGTATCGACCAACAACTGTCTTTTTCTGCTGGCAGCGGCGGCCTCATCATTGCCAGCATTAACGCCCCCAGCGGCAATGCCCAAATTGCCCTGCAGGGTGCACATTTGATCGATTTCTGCCCACAGGGTGGAAAATCACTCTTTTGGCAAAGCCCACGCAGCCATTTTCTGCCTGGAAAGGCAATCCGTGGTGGTATCCCGATTTGCTGGCCATGGTTTGGCCCCCATCCTCAGGATTCAACACTGCCGGCCCATGGACTGGCCAGAACAGCTCTCTGGCAGGTCATCAAAAGCCGGCAAACGGATGATGGCATTGAAATCTCACTGGCCCTGCCAGCGCTTGACTCTCGCTTTCCCGACCTACGCCTGCAAGCGACCTTTTCGATCAGTAATACACTCCATATTCGCCTTGAAACACGCAATCTGAGCAAACAATCATGTCAAATCAGTCAGGCACTGCATAGCTACTTCCGTGTCAGTGACTGCCAGCATGTCAGCATTGACGGCCTCGATGGCTGCGAATATATCGACAAGACCCAAAATGGTCAGCGCTATCGCCAGCAAGGAAGCCCAAAAATCACCGGGGAAGTCGACCGTATATATCTTACCCGCAACGGCCAAAGCAGCCTTGTCGACCCGGGCATGCAGCGATCAATATCTATCGAAGCCAGCAACAGCGGCTCAACGGTCATCTGGAATCCTGGCCCCAGCAAGGCTGCTGCCATGGCCGACGTTGGTGCCGATTGCTATCGCCAGATGTTGTGTATCGAGAGTGCCAATGCCACGCCGGACAGCTTTCAACTCGCCCCTGGTGATAGCCACCAGTTATCCGTTCGCTATGCCAGCCAGACACTCCCCGTTGACTGATCACCGCAAGGGATTGCCACGGCCATCCGAAATGGCATCCTCGCCGGCACAATCGTGTCTAATCTCTATCACGGGTACCGAAGAGCGCGCTGCATCATGGATAGGCTGACGTCGGCTGATGATCCCTGACTGAGTACGGTAAATGCGATAACGGTATTGGCTATCCATCGGCAAGTAAGTCGAACTGCCATAGCCGGCGTCGACGAGGAGTTGCAGGGGCGGAAAATACTCACTCAGATGTACCAGATCAACAAGCGCATCATCACTGAGGGAATAATAACTGC
>JALWQD010000397.1 GCA_026994735.1 Gammaproteobacteria bacterium
CGGATTCAGATCTTCACGCTGAATATTTTCTATCAGCGCCATGGCCATCGCTTCCTGATCACTCAGGTCGCGAACAATAGCCGGAATATCATGCAAACCGGCTAACTGCGCTGCCCGCCAGCGCCGTTCACCGGCAATAATTTCATAGCGTCCAGCGCTCAGTGGGCGAACAATAATCGCCTGCAGAACACCTTGCGCCCGGATCGATGCGGCTAATTCATCAAGCGCCTCAGGGGCAATGGTATCGCGGGGCTGATAGCGTCCACGCTGGAGATTTTCTACCGGCAGATTCTGCAGTGCTGGCTGCTCTTTTTCTTCTCTCTGCGTATCCAGCGCCTCCTTTTGCTGGCTATTCGCCAGCAGTGCATCCAGCCCACGCCCCAGTCCACGTCGTTTTCCGCTTGCCATGCCTGCCTTTACTCCGCTCATTATGTTTCATTGACCGCTTGTGGTGTCTCATGCCGCCGCAACATCTCACCGGCGAGCGCCAAATAAGCCAATGACCCCGGTGAACCCTTGTCATAATACAATACCGGCAAACCATGACTGGGCGCTTCGGCCAAACGGACATTCCTCGGCACAACGGTATTGTAAACCCGGTCACCAAAGTGTTCGATCAACTGTCCGGCAACCTCTCGTGCCAGGCGATTGCGGCCGTCGTACATCGTCCGCAAAATCCCCTCGACATAGAGGTCAGGATTGAGTGAGCGGCGAATCTGGTCAACGGTGCCCAGCAAGGCGGTCAAACCTTCCAGGGCATAATATTCACATTGCATGGGAATCAACACACCCGCTGCCGCTGTCAGGGCGTTGATCGTCAGCATATTCAATGCTGGTGGGCAATCAATCACGATATAGTCATAATCGTCACGCACATCCACGAGCAGTTCACGCAGACACATTTCACTATGTGCACGCTGCGTCAACTTCACCTCAGCTGCCGTCAGATCGCTATTCGCCGGCAGCAAAGCAAAACCAACCCCTTGCGGACGAACAAGCGTCTCTGACAACGACACTTCCCCGAGCAATAACTCACAACAACTTTGATTCAGGCCTTCCTTGTCGATACCACAACCCATCGTCGCATTGCCTTGCGGATCAAGATCAACGAGTAGCACATTGCGCTTCATGGCAGCCAATGAAGCCGCCAGATTGACGCTCGTCGTCGTCTTGCCGACCCCCCCCTTCTGGTTGGTCACTGCAATGATCCTGCCCATATTCTTGCCCCAGATTACGCACCTGACAGCCGGTGCTTCAGTATTCAGCCAGTACCGGCAACCGCCTCCTGGCGAGCTACCATAGCATTATCGCGCCCATTAACCCTTTTCTGCCGCCCTGATGATCAATAAATGACGTTCTGCGTCTAACGCCGGTACCTGCAAAGCTATCAACGCCGAAGCCCATGACTGTGCCGCCAGCGCTTCCATTTCATCATCCGGGCGCTGCCCCTTCATCAACATCCAGCATGTATCGGCATGGGCCAAATGCGCTGTTTTGCTGAGAAAGGGCTCTGCCTGGGTAAATGCGCGCGATATAATCAGATCAAAACCCACGCGATCACTGTAATCCTCAACCCGGCAATGCTCAGCCAGCGCATTTGTCAGACCCAGCATCGCAATCGCCTGCTCAACAAAGCAGACCTTGCGACGACTGCGATCAAGCATCACTACCTGCCATTGAGGCCGTAACATCGCCAAGATCAACCCCGGCAAACCGGCGCCGGTGCCCACATCAATCACTCTCGGCCCTGTCATATGCTTGATTGCCGCCAGGCAATCGAACAAATGCAACACCAGCCATTGCTCTGGCCCCTTAACAGCTGTCAGATTGTAGACCCTGTTCCAGCGTTCGAGCAGGCGTAAATAATGCAATAACCGGTCGCAAAGTGCGGCTTCCGGACTAATCGACATGTCCTTTAATCCAGCCTCCAAACGCGTTCTCAATACATCCCAGGCTGTCTCATCAATAGTCAATCGTCTCTCCGTAAACTGGCCGCCAGCAAGACCGCTGTGTCTGATAACACGATGATATGGCTCGCATCCATGCTGCCACTTCAGTCATGAGTCATTGCAGCTGCAGAAACATGCTGCAGGGCGACGCCGAAAATGCCGATATGCCAGTAACAGAACCGATGCTAGCCTAAAGGATGTCACAACATGCCGAGACAGTTGCTCCCCCAAAACGCCATCAACGAATGTCTGACAGTTATTGCCATTATATAAATACCGTAACGGGTTGGTAGGCAGCGCCTACGGCTACCGCTATACTGCTGCCCAGACAGCCTCTGAATGTGGTCACGCTCGCCCGGTGAATCTTTGCCGCATTCTCTCACAGGCCCGGAGCATGGAACAATCAGGCACAACAGCAAAGTGATATCAACAATGACAGCTGAGAGAACAGTCCAAGCCTGTGCGCCATACCCACGTCGCTGCTTACAGCACCCGGCAAGTATTCTCTGCCGCCTGTTACTGGCACTCCTCCTGTTACCAATGACAGTACGTGCCGAACCCATTACGCTGAACCTGAAAAATGCCGACATCAGCGCCGTGATCGCAACGGTTGCCGACATCACCGGTAAAAACTTTATTGTCGATCCTCGTGTCAAGGGCAAGGTCACCATCATCTCCTCGCGGCCGATGGAGAAGGATGCCATTTACCAGGTCTTTCTTGCCCTGCTCAGTGTGCACGGCTTTTCCGCTGTCGCAGACGGTGAAATCGTCAAGATTTTGCCGGATGCCAACGCCAAACAAAATGGCTTGCCCGTTTCCAATAGCCCGTCGATAGCAAATGATGCTGTCGTTACCCGCGTCATTTCCCTGCAGAACGTGTCTGCCGCTCAACTCGTGCCCATCCTGCGGCCACTGGTGCCACAGCAGGGACACCTGGCGGCCTATGTCCCCGGAAATATTCTCATCATCTCCGACCGGGCCGGCAATATCCGTCGTTTGCAATCAATCATTAACCGTATCGACATCCCCAACAGCAATGAGATTGAAATCATTACCCTCAAGCATGCCGCTGCCGATGATATTGCCCGCACCCTGACCACGCTTGAACAAAAAGGTAAAAGTAAACGCGGTGCCAGCAACAATAGTGAAGAACCATTAATTATCGCCGATGCACGCACCAACAGCATTTTGCTCGGCGGCGCTAAAGCCGGCCGACTGCGTATTCGCACCCTCATATCACACCTCGATACACCGCTGGCCGATGAAGGCAATACCCGTGTTATCTACCTCCATTATGCCCAGGCCAAAGATCTGGTCACGATTCTTAGCGGCGTCAGTGCCAGTGTTGAACAACGCCAAAAAGCCAAAGGTGGTGCCGCTGCTGCACGCCGGGCCAGCGTTGATATCCAGGCTGACGAAAACACCAATGCACTGATCATTACGGCCCCGCCAACAGTCTTCAAGTCCCTCGAAAGCGTTGTCCGCCGTCTGGATATTCGTCGCGCCCAGGTACTTATCGAATCCGTCATTGCCGAAGTCCAGGCCAACATCAACAACACCCTCGGCGTCGAATGGATCATCGATGCCACTCCCGGCGGCAATGGTCCGGTCGGCATCAGTAATTTTGGCCAGCTCAGCTCCCTCGGCCAGGCCGTCGCAAGTAAAAACCTGGGTGCCATCGGCAATGGCCTGACGCTCGGTATCGGTCGCTTCAATTCAAACAACGTCAACTTTGCCGCTATTATCCATGCCCTCAAGGGTGACGCCGCCACCAATATTCTCTCAACACCGACACTGGTCACACTCGACAATGAGGAAGCCTCCATCGTCGTCGGCCAGGAAGTGCCCTTTATCACTGGCTCCTTCACTTCAACGGGCAGTAGTAGCTCGCCGACCAACCCCTTTCAAACCATCAACCGCAAAAATGTTGGCCTGTCGCTGAAAGTAACGCCACAGATCAATGAAGGCAATGCCATCAGCCTGTCGATCGACCAATCCATCGACAGCCTGTCAGCAAGTTCGATCAGCGCCGTTGACCTGGTCACCAATACACGCTCCATCAAAACCACCATCCTCGTTGAAGATGGTCAACTGATTGTTCTCGGTGGCCTTATCCGTGAAGATCTCAAGGATACCGTCAACAAAATACCCTTGCTCGGTGATTTGCCTCTCGTTGGCTGGCTCTTCAAAAACAAGTCTTCGAGAAAGGAAAAGACCAATCTGATGGTCTTCCTGCGGCCGACGATTATCCGCGATCAAGCCATCATTTCGCGCATCACGAACAGTAAATACCAGGCAATCCACAACGCCCAGCTCGACCTGCGCCGAGACAGCGACTCCATGCTGCCGAAAGACCTTGCGCCACTGATAGCACCACTACCAGGCTATTTACCGCCCCCCCCTCCGGCCGACGCGTCTGATGGTCGCCGGCAAACCGTCAACTAAGCCTGACAACGACACGTATGAGCAGCAGTCCCAGCCACAACCCGGAAGAACGCCGACCACGTCTGCCCTTCGCTTTTGCCCGCCGCCACGGCGTCCTTTTCGATATTCTTGATGAACAGGGCCAACACGTCCTCTGCCGCTCGCAAGTCAGCCTGCAGACGCTGGTGGAATTGCGCCGACAGACAACACAACGACTGCACCTTGTCCCCACGGATGATGACGAATTTGACCGCATCCTGCGCGCAGCCTATGAAGATTCGAGCAATGAAAGCATGCAGATCATGGATGAGGTCGGCGATGAACTGGATCTCGACCGCATCGCCCAGCAACTGCCAGAACCACAGGATTTACTCGAAAGCAGCGACGATGCGCCGGTTATCCGGTTGATCAACGCCCTCTTCACCGAAGCCGTCAAACTCAATGCCTCGGATATCCATATCGAGCCCTTCGAAGCGCGTCTGCTGGTACGCTTCCGCGTCGATGGTGTCCTGCGTGAAATTCTTCAACCCGCCCGCGTCCTCGCGCCGGTACTGGTCTCACGCATCAAGGTCATGGCCAAGCTCGATATCGCTGAAAAACGGTTGCCTCAGGATGGTCGTATTTCACTGCGAATCGCCGGCAGGGCCGTTGATGTTCGCGTCTCAACAATCCCTTGCGGCCATGGTGAACGTGTCGTCATGCGTCTGCTCGACAAACAGGCCGGCCGTATTGATCTTGAGCGCCTCGGCATGTGTGATCAAGACCTCCAGGTCGTTGCCAAACTGATCCGGCAACCCCATGGCATCATCCTCGTCACCGGCCCTACCGGCTCAGGTAAAACAACCAGCCTCTACGCCATGCTGAGTCGCCTCAACAGCCAAACGACGAACATCATGACCGTCGAGGATCCGATTGAATACTATCTTGACGGCATCAGTCAGACCCAGGTTCAGACGAAGGTCGCCATGAGCTTCGCCCGTGGTCTGCGCGCCATCCTGAGGCAAGACCCGGATGTTGTCATGGTTGGCGAAATACGCGATCTGGAAACAGCCGAAATTGGCGTTCAGGCCAGTCTTACCGGCCACCTGGTATTGTCGACACTGCATACCAATAGTGCCACCGGGGCGATCGTTCGCCTGCGCGATATGGGCGTGGAACCCTTCTTGCTCTCTTCCAGCCTCGTCGGCATTATTGCCCAGAGACTGCTGCGCTTACTCTGCCAGCATTGTCGCGAAAGCTACGAAGTGAGCGCTCAACAGGCAGCCAGCCTGGGTATCGAAACAACGGAACCCAAACTGTCACTGTTCCGTGCCAAAGGATGCAGTCATTGCAACCACTCAGGATACCAGGGACGAACAGCAATCTTTGAAGTCGTCGCCATCGATAACACAATGCGCACATTAATTCACGACGGCAGCCCCGAACAAACGCTTGAACAGCGTGCCCGCGAACATGGGCCCAGTATCTTTACCGATGGCCTGCGTCGCGTCCTCAACGGCGACACCGCAATTGATGAGTTGCTGCGCGTCACCCACGGAAGCTGACCGTGGCCGCCTTTTCCTTTATCGCGCTGGATGAACGAGGACGCCAACAAAAGGGCACCCTTGAAGGTGATACCGCACGCCAGATTCGCGCCCGCTTGCGTGAGCGTGGCTGGGCACCTCTGCAAGTCGATGAAATCAAACAGGGCCAGGGACGCGCGGGCAAACGCTCGCAACTTGGCTGGCGCCCTGCCAGCAATGCCGATGTCGCCCTGATCACCCGTCAATTATCGACACTGGTTGGCTCGGGAATCCCCCTCGAAGAAGCCTTGCAAACAGTGGCCGCCCAAGCCGACAAACCCCGCCTTGAAGGAATGATTGTCGCAATTCGCTCGCGTGTGCTCGAAGGCAATACACTGGCACATGCACTGAATGACTATCCGCGTGTCTTTTCCGAGCTTTTCCGCGCCACTGTTGCTGCCGGCGAACAATCTGGCCACCTTGAAGAGGTGCTTGACAGGCTCGCTGATTACACTGAAGAACATCAGGACTCACGTCGCCAGGTAACGCTGGCACTGATTTATCCACTCATCGTGCTGGTCGTCGCAATTCTTGTCGTTGCCCTGCTCCTCAGTTATGTTGTGCCACAGGTCGTCAATGTCTTTAATGATATGAATCAGGCCCTGCCACCATTGACCCAGGCAATGATTATGGCTAGCGATTTTTTGCGTGCAAACTGGCCCTGGTTGCTAACGTCCATCGTGCTCCTACTCGTGACGGCACGGACACTCTTGCGTCAGCCAGCAGTGAAAACCGCATGGCATCGCTTTGGCCTCACCCTGCCGCTTATCTCACGCCTGATCAAGGTCATGAATGCGGCCCGTTTTGCGCGCACCCTGAGCATTCTTTCTGCCAGCGGTGTGCCGGTACTCGAAGCCTTGCAAATTGCCGCACAAGTCATCACCAGTCTCCCCATGCGAACAGCCGTTGAAGAAGCGGCCGCACAGGTCAGGGAAGGTGCCAGTCTGCATGCCTCGCTACAAAAAAGTGGTTACTTCCCGCCACTCACCATACAATTGATTGCCAGTGGTGAAGCCAGCGGCAAGCTCGAAACCATGCTCTCACGTGCCGCCAGCAGCCAGGAACGTGAATTAACCAGCGTCGTCCAGATGCTGACAGGACTGTTTGGCCCCTTCATGATCCTGGCCATGGGTGGCGTCGTGCTGCTCATCGTGCTGGCCATCCTGTTGCCCATTTTCAATCTCAATCAACTGCTCGTCTAAACACGGCAAACGGAGAATTCACATGTCAGTCAAGCGACCCTCACGATCACAACGCCAAACAGGCTTTACCCTTATTGAGGTACTTGTCGTTATTGTCATCCTCGGCATTCTCGCTGCCGTCATTGTGCCGAATATCATGGACAAACCGGGTGAAGCACGTATCACCAAGGCAAAGGCTGACATCCGCGCCATCGAAAGCGCCCTGAATATTTACCGTCTCGACAAACACAATTACCCAACCACCGATGAAGGTCTCGCAATATTGGCCGGAAAATACCTGCCACGCCTGCCCATTGATCCCTGGGATCACCCCTACCTTTACCTCTTTCCAGGCGTCCACAGCGAAATCGATATCTACACGCTTGGTCGCGATGGTGTCGAAGGCGGTGACGGCGAAGATGCCGATATTGGCAACTGGACTATCCAGTAATCCAGCTTGCATCAAGCAAGCCATCGTGAACGTCCTCGCCTCGCACCGCAGACAAACCCGGCATTCGCTACAAGGCTTTACCTTGCTGGAAGTGCTGGTCGTCATCTTGATGATCGGCATCATTCTCGGTATTGCCGTCATCAGTCTGCCCCAAAGCAGCCATGACCAGCTGGCCACTGAGGCTGAACGACTGAACGCACTGATCACTCTCGCCAGCCAGGAAGCGGTCATCAGCAACCGTCAGATGGCACTTGATTTCACCCCTGACGGTTATCGCTTTCTTGCCCAGAGCGATAAAGGTGACTGGCAGACCCTTACCAGCGGTGCCTTGCACCCGCGCACATTAGCCGACGGCCTGCAGCTGGATGTCACTCTCGAAGGCCTTCGCTTACAACTTAATCAACAATCAAAAGACAGCGCAGGCCTGATTTACCTGCTTTCAAGTGGTGAAATCAGCCCCTTTGAGGTCACCCTGGAAACGACCACTGAGCCGATTCAGAAATACCGTATCACGGCCACTATTGATGGCCAGCAGCAACTGCTCATTGACGAATGATGACACGCCAACGGGGCTTTACATTGCTTGAAATACTCGTTGCCATGGCTGTGCTGGCCATCGCCCTTGCCGCTGTTGTGGGTTCTGCCAGCAGTCATGTCAACAATCTCAACAAGCTCTATGAACGCACCCTTGCCGAATGGGTGGCCATGAATCAGGTAACAGCCTGGCAATTGCGTTCAGAATGGCCGCCTGCCGGTACGCGTGAGGGTGACATCGCGATGGCAAAACGTGATTGGCACTGGCGTATAACGGTCAGTAATACTGATGATGCCAGCATTCGCCGTCTTGATGTTGAAGTTGTCGGCAACAACGACAACGATGCGCCGCCACTGAGTCATCTGATTGCCTATCTTGGCCGTCCACCACGATGAACATTCGTCATCGGCAAATCTCACCATACTATCAACGGGCGTTTACCCTGCTGGAACTACTCATTGCCCTCAGTCTCTTTGCTGTGCTTTCAGTGATCGCCTATGGCGGCCTGCGCAGCGTCATCGATGCCGACAGAGCCAGCCAGAAACAGGCCCAACGCCTGGCCCGGATGCAGACTGCCTATGCCATACTGGCACGCGATCTCCGCCAGGCCATCGACCGACCAATACGCGATGCCTTTGGCGACGAGTTACCGGCACTGCAGGGGCAAAGTCATCAAATCGAGCTGAGCCGTAGCGGCAGACGCAACCCGGCCAACTTGCCACGCAGTCGCCTGCAACGCATTGCCTATCGTTTTGCTGATCACAAGCTTTACCGCCTCAGTTGGTCCATTCTCGACCGCGCTCAAGACAGCGCCGCCCATGAACAGGTTCTCCTTGACGAGCTCGACCAGTTCAACCTCAGTTATCTTGCCTACGACGATCAATGGCGCCCCAGCTGGCCACCCGCCGCAGTCAATCACCGACAACCCGGCCGACCACTGCCACGCGCTCTTCAGATCAGCCTGGAAAACGAATCCTGGGGGCATATCGAATGGACCTTCGCCCTTGCAACACCGGCCGCTCATGAACAACAACAGCAGCCCTGACAAGCCGCACCGCGGCATCGCGCTGATCACTGCCCTACTGGTAACCGCGATCGCAGCGATCATTGCCGCCAATATGGCCTCACGGCAACAACTCGATATTCACCGCAGCCGCAATCTCCTCGCCCAGGAACAGGCCTGGGCCTTTGCGATCGGCATTGAGGCCTGGGCCAGCCAGATCCTGACCCGTGATGCGGGTGCCGGAAAGACAGACCACACAGGTGAAGACTGGGCTGTCAGTCTGCCCCCTTTGACTGTAGAAGGCGCTGTCATCAGCGGTCAGCTCGAAGACTTGCAGGGACGCTTTAATATCAATAACCTGCTTCTCGATGATGGCAAACCCAGCAGCGTTGATCTGGCCCGCTTCCGGCGCCTGCTGGAAAGCCTGGGTGGCGATGAAAAGCTCGCCAATGCCGTGCTAGACTGGCTCGATGATGATGAGTCACCGCACCTTCCAGGAGGTGCGGAAGACACGGACTACCTGATCAAGAATCCGCCCTACAGGACAGCAAACCATCTCATGAGCAGCCCGAGTGAATTGCGTCTGATTGATGGCTTCGATACAAGCCTTTATGAAAAACTTGCGCCCTTTCTTCAAGCCTTGCCGGAAAGAACCGCCATCAATATCAATACCGCCACAGCCCAGGTTCTGATGACGCTGAACAACAACATAACCAAGAGTGATGCCGAACAACTCATCGAGCAACGAGGTGATCAGGGCTTTGCCACCGTCGACGAATTCAAACAACTGCCATTCATCAAGAATTTGGCCCAAAACCTTGTCGGCATTGCCGTCAACAGTGATTATTTCCTCCTCACAGCCGATGTTGCCCTGGACAGTTCGCGACTCCAATTACACAGCATTCTGGCCAGAAACAAGGAAGGCCATGTCAATGTCCAGATGCGCTCGCAGGGAGGCTATTGAA
>JALWQD010000398.1 GCA_026994735.1 Gammaproteobacteria bacterium
CTTTGCTACTGAGAGTTATACCCGTTCCAGTCAGGCAGCGGCGGCCAATGTCAGTACAGCCTTGCTCGGCGGGGCCCCGAACCCGTTTTCACCGGATTCAGGGGGCAATGAGGTCGGTGTTGGCGCGAATGCGATTGCGCGCACCAATCTTGGTGATGGCCGCACCCTGTTTGGTAATGGCCGTGACCCGCTGAATGTCAATTCCCGTCTGACCGGGTCAGGCACCGGCGACCCGTCCCGGACAGTATTGCGGGTGTCGGTCAGTGATGGTGAAATGACGCAGGAAGTGAATAAACCGGTACTTGATCGTAAGCCCCGCATCAGTCAGTTGACGACAGATAATGCCGCCATGGTCGGTGAGTTTGTTGCCGACATGCGCGCCGTTAGTTATAGCGAAAAGAATAAAACGATACCGATCATCAATCGTCTGCATATCAATGATTCAACACTGCCATCACCGGGGAGTGCTGACTTTGACATGTCGATGGTTCAGCGTTCAAACGTCACTGCCGGGAAATATGACTTTACCGTTGGTGCCGGCTGGAATACGGCCGATGGCTGGACAGCGCCCGGGGCTGTATTCACGCCTGGCAGTTATTCCGGCGAAGCCGCTGGTTTCAATCCTCTGACTACGAATTGGGCCAGTTTTTTCAGTCAGACGCAGAATGCAACAGCGTGTACGTTGCCTAATTCAACACGCCTTTTGCTCGGGGTCTGCCCTTGATGCGGTGCCCGTGGCGGGATAAAAACCCTGTGCAAGCGGAAAATCGTTGCACGGTTTTTGGCGCGCGCCTGATGCTTTACGGCCTGTTGCTGCTTGCCTGTTTGTTGCCAACAATGGCAATGGCTGCCTGGACGGTCGGTAATAATACGGTGGTCCCTGCCAGGGCTGCCGATACGGTTCGTTTGTGGACTGCCAGTGATGTCGGTGATCCGGCGGGGGCACCCGCGGTGGCTGTTCTTGACGGCCGTCTGGGAGAAACCGAGATTGCTTCTGGTGGCGATATTTTTTCAGTCGGTTTTCGTGATGAGCAATTCCCCGGTTCCGGTACTGCGACGCCCTATCTTGTGATCACCCGTTTTAATCCCCAGGGTGTTCAGGTCTGGGAGCAGCGTCTGACCCCCCCTTTTGGCAATCTCAATACGGCGGTGCCGGTACAGATGTCGCTGGACGGTTTGAATCATATTTATGTTGCCGCACAGATTTCCGGATCCGCTGATATCTGGATTCTTGAATACAGCACGAATGGGGCGTTGGTTTGTGCCGGTGTCTATGATCATAGTGGTCTCAATGATTATCCGACAGACCTGGTCAGTGATGCCAGTGGTGCTGCGCTACTGGCTACCATTGATATTGCCAACAGTGGTGTCAATCAGCCCAGTGCTTTGCAGGATATCGGTCTTTTCCGTATCCAGGCAGGATCTTGTGCGGTCTCGACACTGGCGCTTTACCCCGATGCGACGCAGGATCCGGGGATGAATACCGGCAACGACCTGGCGGCTGATTTGCAGCTCGATGCCGCCGGTAATCTCTATGTTCTGGGCTCGCATAATACCGGTCTTAATGACTCGGATGTGGTGTTGCTCAAATATGACAGCCTCGGCAACCGCTTGTGGAAAAATGAATATACAAGCTCGAATGATGATGCCGCCGTCGCCCTTGCCGAGATCGGTGGCGAGGTTTATGCGACAGCTGTTCGTGTGCCGCGTGGCGGTGCTAGCGGTAGCGGTTCGGGACATCAGACGGCATTAACGATTAAAGTTAATGGTAGCGATGGCTCACTGCTTGGCAACGCTGTTTATGATGGTAACAGCCTGCCACAGAATGGCAGTGTCCCTGCGACAAAGGATCGCCCTGTCGCCTTGACCGTTAAACCTGCCGATGGCGTTTATCTGGCCTTGACGTCAGGTGACTCCGGTAACCGGGATGTGCGGATTATTAAATATGACCTCAATCTGACACAGCAGTGGCTGTCATCACGCTATGATGTCGGCGATGATGATGTGCCCCTGGCTATCGCGGTTGATATTCCCGATGAGGTCTATGTTGTTGCCCGCCAGGGGGGGATCAGCGCTGGCCATGATATGGCCTTGTTGCACTATGAAGTTGCTGGAAACCTGGTCGATGCGTTCACGGTTGACCTTGGTGGTGATGATGCTGTTGGTGGCATGACGCTTGGTCAGGAAGGTGGCCAGGTCACGGTCTATGTTGCCGGTGGTGGCTTGAGTACGAGTAATAGTGGTGTTGCCAATGGTAGCCTGGCGCTGGTCAAGTTTGGTCATGCGCGCCCGGATCTGACGACCCAGGTGAATAGTTTTCCTGCCAATGCGATTAATGAGGGCGTTATTCAGGTCGATTTTTTGACGACGAACATTAAGGACTCGCCGACAGGTCGTTTGCTCGATAGCGGTGCCTTCAATGTTGCCTTTTATCTGTCGCCGACTGCCGCCGCAACGACTTTGATTCCGATGGCCGCTGGCAGCCCGTTTGTGATTAATCAACTGGCTTCGGGGGCCAGTATT
>JALWQD010000399.1 GCA_026994735.1 Gammaproteobacteria bacterium
TCCCATATGAACGCTCACATGGGCTTTTGCCAGACGGCGATCGTCGGCCGCAACCTGAACCGAATCGGCAATCGAAGCTGTTTCGCAAAAGGCCTGGATCGAAATCCGCGGAATCGGACGCGCCTCTTCCCGGCTCGCTTCAGCAGATTCGGCATAAGTTACAGGTATCTCGCCCTGCTCCTGCACCAGGTCTTGCGGCTGTTGTTCATATGAAAGCATTTGTTCGCTCATGCTATTCCCCTGTTCTTAATTGCCTTTGACACTGGCGCGCTCATCACTCGACCGCTTCGCGCCTGTGGACTGGCCTTTATAGTATTTATCGAATTGAACATCGCGCCGCTGGCTGTCACGCGCCGTCATTGTGCGCGGGCGAACAAGATCGGCCGGATTGGCAATCATGGCTGCGATATTGCGCTGATAGGCGCAGCCGAAGTTCGGGTAGTCCAAATTGCGCGGATTGTCCGCCAGATTGCTCGACCAGTCACCGCATTGAGGCCCCTTGGCGACAAAACGGGTATAGGAAAGCGTTACCGGTGGTTGCGGATTATTCTCGTCATGAAATGCTTCAACACTGACGATACCATCGGAAAAACCATAATCGGACACAAGATCGCGAATATCGGCAACAGCATGCATTGCGGCGATCTCATTGGGCGACCCCGATGGTGCTGCAATGGTCAACCTGGAATTGCCCATGCCATTTGCACGAAACCGACCAAGAAAAGTCGCGACACGGGCCCGCTGATGAGTTGACAATCCATCCTCCCCCTGACGCACCCGGACCTTGAGTCGTGACGGTGCCTGACTGACCATGATGGGATGACGCTGCGCCGGGTCAACCAGCTCCCAGCTTTGCACCTGACCGGGATCTTCCAATGTCCGGCATCCAACCAGTGTCAAAGACACCAAAGACGCGGTAAAAATCCTGATCGCGACCGGCTTAAGCCCCGCATTTGTCATATTGAGATTTGTGTTTCGAGACGTCATGCTCTCTCTCCAGAAACGAAGCTGTTATTCGACGATGAAGCCATAGTCACCCTTGAGGCCGCCATTGGGGATGCGTCGGCCACGGCCATAGACCCGGTTAATATGGCCAAGGAAAAAACCTTCCCGGTCGGACGGTGCGGCATATCCATCATCGGGCCGCGCCAGTTTCTTGCGCGATGTATGTCTGACCAGATAGGGCGTGACCATAACAACCAGCTCAGTTTCTTTCTTGATGAAATCACGGCTGCGAAACAGCGTGCCAAGGACCGGTATATTCTTGAGCCCAGGGAGCCCGTCGATATTCTGCCGGGTATCCTCCGAGATCAGACCGGCCATTACGATTGTGCCACCAGAAGGTAACTCGACCGTTGATTTCGCGGAACGTTTCTTGAGCGCAGGAATAGAAATGCCGTTCAGCGTAACAGCACCGATCTGGGTAAGTTCACTGACTTCTGTATCGATTTTCATACTGATGCGTCCTTCGGAAAGAACGACCGGTGTAAAGGCGACGGAAACACCAAATTCCTTGAAGGTTACCGACAGCGCTCCACTGGTATCGACTGCCGGAATGGGATATTCACCACCTGCCAGGAACTTTGCGGATTCGCCCGATATCGCCGTCAGATTGGGTTCGGCCAAAGTGCGGATCAGACCATCCCTTTCAAGCGCGCGCAGAGCATAGGCAAGCTGTTTGCCCGGCGTTACCCAGCCGCCTGCAACACCCGAATTTCCAAAAGTCCCTTGCGGTCCGTTATTAAACACTTTCAGGAGACCCGTTGTAGTATTTACGCCCGGAGTTGGCAGCGTTCCCAGGCCGGCAGCCGCAGTCAATGGCAGGGCATTTTGAGTGAGCAAAGTGGTCACAAAATTCCCCGATGTAATCGCGGCACCAAGATTGACACCAAGCTGCTTCAGCAAGGAGCGCTGCACTTCGGCCACGGTTACCTTGAGCATGACCTGTTCTTCGCCTTCAACCGCCAGAAGGTTGATAACCTTGTTTCTGGACTTGCTGTCGCTTGTTCCGTTGGTGACAATAAAACGCGAGGCAATTTCTACGGCCTTGTTGGCATCCATCGGATTGCGTACCGAGCCGGTCAGGATCACGGTATCATTGAGCATCTCGGTCTTGATCGAAGCACCGGGAATCAACCGACGAAACAGTGATTCCAGAACCGATGTGTCCTGCTCAATAGAAACTTCCAGAGTTAAAATACGCTGGCCATTGCTGTCGAAGAAGAAGGCATTTGACTGACCGATTTTCTTGCCGATCAAATAGACCCGGTTCGAGCTTTGTACGACCGCATCCATAATTTTGGGATCGGATACCACGACATCGCGCAAAGCGCCGGGTAGTTCGATCAATACAGATTTATTGCGGCCCAGCCTGATGCCCCTGGATTGGGGCAGGCGATCGGCGCGCGTGATCTTTATGATCGACGCGTGGCTGGAGGCGTATTCCGGCCCACTGTCGTAATATTGCCGGCCACCGGCCAGTGCCTGTTCGGCATCTGCCGCAATCATAGAGCCAGCCAGGC
>JALWQD010000400.1 GCA_026994735.1 Gammaproteobacteria bacterium
GCAATGTCATCACTTACCCTGCCGCACGAAGGCGTTTCCTGCGCCCACAGCCAATCATTTTTTCCCAGGCGGATCGGTAAGCATACCGACACTGGGAGCGCCCGCACGCTGCAAGAGTGTCATCAGACGAATTACAGCCCCATAATTGACATGGTGATCACCACGAACCATTACCGGCGTCTCGGGTTGGTGGCGCAAGACGGTCGCCACACGACTCACCAGGACTTCCTCATCCACTCCGCTCTGCTGCCCATCACCAACATTAAGATAATACTGCCCGGATGCATCAACTGTCGCTATCAGTGGTTCCTTTGCGGTCGCAGCAAGCGGTCTTGCCGCTGCTTGCGGTAGCTCAACGGTAACGCCCTGTGACAAGAGCGGCGCAGTGATCATAAAAATCACCAGCAATACCAGCATGACGTCAATATAGGGCACCACGTTAATCGCCGAGATGGGTCGTTTACGTTGTCGTCTGGACATCGGGGATTACCTAGGCCGGCTGCTCGCGCCGCTGCAAGATGCCGAGAAACTCCTCGAGAAAGTTATCATAGCCATTGATCAGACGTTCGCTATCGTTGACAAAGCGATTATAGGCAAGCACTGCCGGAATGGCCGCAAAGAGGCCCATTGCCGTCGCCACCAGTGCCTCGGCAATGCCTGGCGCCACCATTGCCAACGTTGCCTGGCCGACATCACTGAGGGCGCGAAAGGCATTCATAATCCCCCAGACCGTGCCAAAAAGACCGATATAAGGACTCGTTGAACCGACCGAGGCAAGAAAGGCCAAACTTGTTTCAAGGCGGTCGCTCTCGCGGTTTAGTGTCACTCGCATAGCCCGTTGAGCGGCTTCCAGACGTTCGCTGTCGCGCAGGGTAAAATGACTGTCACGATCATAGTAGCTGCGGTAGCCAGCAGCAAAAATGGCGGCCATGCCTGTCCCGGCAGTGCGTCCTGCCTGTTGATAAAGGTCCTCAAGATTACCCCCCGACCAGAAGCGTTCCTCAAAGGCACGCTGGGCCTTGCGATCACGCTTCAACTCACGCCCCTTGCTGAGAATCAAGGCCCATGAAATGACCGAGGCCAGTAATAAAATCAATAATACAAACTGGACTAGCAGGCTGGCATTACTCACCAGGTGCCACATAGACAGATTGACGTTCAAGCCAGTATCTCCTTGAGAATATCCTTCGGCAATCGGCGCGGGCGCAGCCCTTGATGCGTCAAACAAACAATATTGACCGTCGCCTTGCAAATACATTCAACAGCCGCTGTCACGGAAACCTGTTGGCGACAAATCTCCTGGATAAAATCCAGGCTTGCCGGGCCGCCACGATGCACCCGCGTGATAACTGTCAACTGATCATCGTAACGCGCCGGCCGCAGATAGTCGATGTGCAAATGACGGACGGCAAAAAGCAGATCATGCTCTGTCGCAAGCTGACCTTGAGAGAAGCCGGCATGGCGTAAAAACTCTGTCCGTGCACGCTCCAGAAAATACAGATAGCGGGCATGGTAAACCACACCGCCACAATCCGTGTCCTCATAATATACCCGGACAGGCCAACAAAAACTCTGCTGCCATCGTTCATTGTTCATACATTGATCACCGATGGATTCAATGCGCCGGAGGAACCAGTCCCAAATGCTGATAGGCCAGCGATGTCGCCGTTCTACCGCGTGCTGTCCGCATCAAAAACCCCTGTTGCAACAAAAAGGGTTCAATCACATCCTCGATTGTTCCACGCTCTTCGCCAATCGCTGCCGCCAAACTGTCAATACCGACAGGGCCGCCCGAAAACTTTTCAACCAAGGCCCGCAGCAGGCGATGATCCTGACCGTCAAGACCATGATTATCGACATTCAACATGGCCAACGCCGCCCGCGCCAGTTCACCGGTAATCAGGCCATCACCACGCACCTGGGCAAAATCGCGCACCCGTCGTAACAGGCGGTTGGCAATCCGCGGCGTTCCACGTGAGCGATTGGCCAGCTCGCGTGCACCCTCGGCCTCAATATTAACCCCGACAATACCCGAGGCACGGGTAATGATATGACTGAGATCGATATGATTATAAAATTCCAGGCGCTGAACAATGCTAAAGCGATAACGCAATGGCGATGTCAGCAGACCAGCCCGTGTTGTCGCGCCAATAAGTGTAAACGGTGGCAAATCCAGTTTGATCGAGCGCGCCGCCGGCCCCTCACCGATCATGATATCAAGCTGAAAATCCTCCATGGCCGGATAGAGAACTTCCTCAACCACCGGGCTGAGGCGGTGAATCTCATCAATGAAGAGGACATCGCGCGCTTCAAGATTGGTCAATAAAGCCGCCAGATCGCCGGCACGTTCGAGAACCGGGCCCGAGGTATGGCGCAAGTTAACGCCCATTTCAGCGGCAATGATATGAGCCAGTGTCGTTTTCCCCAGCCCCGGCGGGCCAAAGATCAGGGTATGATCAAGGGCATCCCCGCGACTGCGGGCGGCCTCGATAAACAGTCC
>JALWQD010000401.1 GCA_026994735.1 Gammaproteobacteria bacterium
ATCAAGAATTGTCGCCATCTGCCTCTGGTGGTCAAGCCTTCCCGAGAAGGTTCGACAATCGGGATCAGCATTGTTCAGAGTATTGAAGCTTTACGTCATGGCATTGATACCGCAGCGGCGCTTGATACAGATTACGAAAACATAGTACCCGATGCCTCGCGCGCCGACGTCGCGGCAGATCGCCCTTCGGACCCGGGCGCCGGGACATTAAGTGCCGGGACATGGAGTGGGCTGAGCCAGCGCAATCATGCCGGGCCTGAACAACCAGATTACGAATCCCTGGTTGCTGCTGAATTATCACTGAAAGACCACCTGACCGCGCAGCTCAATCTGGCGATACAAGACCCGGCGCAGCGGCTGATCGCCTCTCATCTCATTGATACTGTCGATGAAGCGGGGTATCTTCGGGCAGATTTTACTGAGCTGGAGGAGAAGCTGGGCGCACCGCAATCCATGATCTGTTCGGTGCTGGACATCCTGCAGCAATTTGAACCAGCCGGCGTGTTTGCCCGTGATCTGGCTGAATGCATGGCGCTGCAGCTCAAAGAGCAGAACCGCTTCGATCCGCAAATCGCGCTGTTCCTCGAAAATCTGCATTTGCTGGGCGCGCATGATTTGGCTGGGTTGCGCCGGATCATCGGTGTCGATGCCGATGAGCTGAGCGATATGATCGCCGAAATTAAGCAGCTCAATCCAAAGCCCGGTCTTAAATATGGCTCGGTCCAGGTGCAGCCGGTCGTTCCTGACGTTTATGTACGCGCCGCCAATGACGGCAGCTGGCATGTGGAGCTGAACTCGGATACTTTGCCGCGCGTGTTGGTCAATCGCACCTATTACGCCAAGGTCTCAAAACACGCCCATTCCGAAGACGATAAGTCTTATATGGTCGATTGTCTGCAAACAGCTAACTGGCTTGCCAAAAGTCTGGACCAGCGGGCGCGTACGATCTTGAAAGTAAGCCAGGAGATTGTTCGCCAACAAGATGGGTTTTTGACCCATGGTGTGCAGCATTTGCGCCCGCTCAATCTAAGAACAGTCGCCGATGCCATATCGATGCATGAATCGACCGTATCGCGCGTGACCGCCAACAAATATATGGCAACCAGCCGCGGGATCTTCGAGCTTAAATATTTCTTCACGTCCTCAATAGCCTCATCCCGTAACGGCGAAGCCCATTCATCAGAATCCGTTCGCTACCGCATCAAGCAATTGATCGAGGCCGAAACCGCCCAGGCGATTTTATCGGACGATAAACTGGTCGAGCGGCTGCGCGGAGACGGTATTGATATCGCGCGGCGCACTGTCGCCAAATATCGCGAGGCTCTGCGTATCCCTTCATCGGTACAAAGACGACGCGAAAAACGCATGGCACATCGGGGCCAGCCGCGCTGTTAAGGCAAACCCATTGCGGGCGGGGCCGCTCGCCGGTAAGGAAGAAGCAGTTCATTGCAAGGCTTTTGGACAGCCGGGCAGATCGGGATCACTTTTGAAATCAGTTTGTTTCGCCCTGACCCGTGCGCGCGGTAAGGTTAGGTCACATTTTTCGGGTTTAGCCTGCAACCTTGAGTTAGACTGTGCACAATTTGTTGGATCTGCGGCGATTGACACTACATATAGCAATGACTACACGTTCCCGCGAACTTGCAGAAAAGGCTGATTTGAAACCCAAATCCTGTATAGTTCGTTTAAGGGAATAGACTATATATGACGCTCCGGTATTGGCTCGTTTTCTCAGGCTTTTGCGGAACGAAAGCAATGATCACATCAAGGGATTGTGGATTAATCTATGAGCATACAGGTCACTGGCAAGCATATCGAAGTGGGTGAAGCATTTCAGAAGTTCGTGAACGAGCGGATCACGCAAGTTCTTGAAAAATATGTAGGTTCTGAGCTGTCAGGGCATTTGAGAATCGAAAAAGAGCGAAATAATTTTCGCACCAACTGCCACATACAGTTGAAATCCGGCCTTGTGATGCAATCACAAGGTGAGGCGGGTGATGCCTATGCAAGCGCAGAGGTTGCATTTGAGCATTTGGAGAAACGCGTCAGACGGTATAAAAGGCGTTTAAAGAACCATCATCAAGGCAAAACAACGCAAGACAAGGGGTTCGAACATCTGGCTGCTGACTATGTCGTGCGCTCAGGTGAGGACGAGGCAAAAGGGGAAGACAATCCAGCGCCGGTAATCATATCCGAGAATGAGCGCCGCTATGGCGAGATGCCCGTCAGTGAAGCGGTCATGCAGCTTGATCTGGCGGATGATCCGGTCATTGTATTTCGAAATGCAGCCCATGGCGGACTGAATATCGTCTATCGTCGTGCGGATGGGAATATTGGCTGGATTGACCCGAAGGCGGATAAGGCATCGGCCTTAAATTCGGCAGAGAGTTAACGCAAGTCTATTGATCTGGCGGTGCCCGGTTGTCAAGCGGTGGGGGCGATTCGCTGTTCTCAGCAGCCGAGCCTCAGCC
>JALWQD010000402.1 GCA_026994735.1 Gammaproteobacteria bacterium
CACAGGCTTTTAATATTCCGCTCCAGGTGAATTATGTTGGTGGTATGTTCGGGCTCTTTTTTAGCACCGAACCAGTGACTAATTTCGCCGCAGTCTCGGCCTGTGATATTGAACGCTTCCGGCGCTTTTTCCACGGCATGCTTGAACAAGGGGTGTATCTGGCTCCTTCGGCTTATGAGGCAGGCTTTGTTTCGTCGGCGCATGATCAGAAAACGCTGAAATCGACATTGATTGCTGCTGAACAGGTATTTTCGACGCTGTAAAACCGGGGAGCGGATAATGGACTATCGTTGTCTTGGTCGGACTGGTCTGAAAGTCAGCAGCCTTTGCCTGGGAACAATGACCTGGGGAGAGCAAAACAGCGAACGTGAGGCGCATGCACAGCTTGATGCCGCGGTGGCCGCCGGGGTCAACTTTATTGACACGGCAGAGATGTATCCGGTGCCTCCGCGGGCGGCAAGCTATGGCCTGACAGAACGCTATATTGGTAATTGGCTGCGTCAGCGTGGCGGCCGTGACAAACTGGTGCTGGCGAGTAAGGTCATGAGTCGCTCCGAAGACCTGACCTATGTTCGCGCTGGCGAGACCTGTCTCGACCGGGCAAATATTGAGGCCGCTGTTGAAGCGAGCCTGGAACGGTTGGCAACCGATTACCTTGATCTCTTCCAGTTGCACTGGCCCGATCGTCCGAGTAATTACTTTGGTCAATTGGGCTACTCGGCGGATTGTCAGCCCTTAGCGATACCGCTTGAAGAAACATTGGCAGTTCTTGATGATTTGGTGCGCAGCGGCAAGGTTCGCCATGTTGGTCTGTCGAATGAGACCCCCTGGGGGGTGATGCGTTATCTGCAGCTTGCCGAGAACGGGTCTGGTCCGCGGATGGTCAGTATCCAGAACCGTTACAGCCTGCTCAATCGCAGTTTCGAGGGCGGTCTTGCCGAGATTGCCGTGCGGGAAGATATTGGCTTGTTGGCCTATTCGCCGCTTGCTTTCGGTGTCCTGAGCGGTAAATATTTACACGCTTCACGGCCTGTGGGCAGCCGTTTGACGCTGTTTGAACGCTTTCGTCGTTATAGCCGCAATCCGCTCGCGGAACAGGCAACAGCCGCTTATTGCTCCTTGGCTCAACAACAGGGGCTTGATCCGGCACAGATGGCGCTGGCCTATGTTCATTCGCGCCCCTTTGTTAGCAGTGTCATCATCGGCGCGACCAATTTATCCCAGTTGCAGAGCAACCTCGCCAGTGCCGATCAGACGCTTGCCGACGATGTTCTCGATGGCATCGAGAGGATACATCAGCGCTATCCTTACCCCTGTCCCTAGCACCAGCCGCGTTTCGTGAGCGCAGGCTGGGTTCCGATCACTGTTTGTCAGGATTTTAGCCCATGTTACCACTGTCTTACTGTCCCGGAATTGTCGCCATTGTACTTGGCGTATGGTTTTCTTGTCTGCCGCTGATGGCACTGGCTGTGCCCGCTCCGGTGACAGAGGTTTTCAATGGCCAGGCGCAGACGATCAGGCTTCCCGGCGCTTCGCCGACAGGCTGGTTACTGGAGGCTGCCGGCCCGCAAACCATGGCAGAAGTCACTGTCCCGGAAAAAAGTGCTGCGCTGACATTATTTGCTGAACATGTGCTCTTGGCGGCCGGGCGTCATTTGCGTATCTATGGGGCGACTCAGCCGTTGACAGAGGAGGCGCTGGTCGATCTTGATTTGCCCTATGCGGCCGGTTTCTTGCTTTCTGACGGACGTTATCAATATCTGCTCGGTGAGCAGGGTTTGAGCGTTGTCGATGTTGCTGACATCCACTGGCCACAAGTCATTGCTCAGCTAGCGGTTGAAAGCGAGGTAAAGGCCGCTGCCATTGCTGACGGGCGCCTTTATCTGGCCGATGGCGGTGGGCAAATGCGTGTCATAGATGTCAGTCAGCCGAGTCACCCGCGTTTGCTGCTGCAAACCGGGCTCGCAAGTCCTGTTGCGGCGCTGGCGCTTTCCGGTCACTACCTGCTTGCCGCCGCCGGGGAGCATGGATTGCAGGTCTATGATGTGAGCCATATCGAGCGTGGTCAAATACCGCTACTGAGCAGTTATTCGATGAATGGCCCGGCGCTGGCTATCGAACTCGTTGACAAGCGTGCATACATTGCTGCAGGGGATGCCGGTGTGACGGTTTTCAATGTTGCCGATCCCAAAAGGGTTGTCTGGCTGGGAAGTCATCAGCAGGTTGGCTATGTCGACCGTCTCTGCGGCTATGACGGGCGTCTTTATACGCTGGGTGCTAAGCGTTTGAGTGTGCTTGATGTCTCACATCCCGAGATGCCTTCGATTGTGGCCGCAGCACCTTTGTCGCACCGTGCCGTCGCTTGCTTGCCGGTGGCTGAAGAGCAGCTTTTTCTGTTGGCTGGTAGCCGACTGCGGCGTGTTGATGTCGCTGTGAATGTGCCTGAATTGAGTAATGAAGGCCTGGATTT
>JALWQD010000403.1 GCA_026994735.1 Gammaproteobacteria bacterium
GCGTCCGGGTGCAAGGCGGCATGAATCGCATCGCGCCCCGGCATGGCAATGGGTGTTTTTGGCAAGCCTTTGATACGATAAGTATTATAGGCCGTTTTCTGGCGCAAATCACGACTGCGAAGACGACCTTTATAGCGTTCGCCAAGACCGTAGATAACCGTCGGGTCGGATTGCAAGCGCATGCCCCGTTGCAGACGACGGACAAAGACGCCGGCAATCCGTGCGCGCTCGTCGGCACGCCCCGTCTCTTTCTCAATGACCGAGGCCATAATCAATGCTTCATAGGCGCTCTGATAGGGCAGCCCGGCAGCCCGGCCAGCCCACTCTTCAGCCAGTACCCGGCTCATATTATCGTAGGCCCGGGTTAAAAAACCGATATCCGTAAAGCCAGCCGGAAAACGATAGGTATCGGGATAAAAGCGCCCTTCAGGAGCCTCGCCAGGATGACCGATTGCCGCCATGATGGCGGCATCCGTTTGCCCCTGCAAGCGTTTTTCAACAACCTCTACGGCAGCCAGCAACGCCAGCATATCGCGAAAACGAATGCCTTCGGGCAATGTCAGCGAATACTGCATCACCGCCCCTCGGGTCATTTCGTCGAGCAAGGCCGGTGGCGTCATGCCACTGCGAAGCAGATAGCGACCAGCCTTGAGCTTTTTTTCCAGCCCCTGCCAGCGGGCATAGGCAATCAGATAGCGCTCATTGTCCAGCCAGCCAGCAGCGACAAGATCCGCCGCGAGACGAATAACACCGGCACCGGGCTTGAGATCATAGACCACCGCCTCGCTGGGTAGCTGCAACGGCGTCCGCAAAAAATGTCGCAAATCCAGCCACAATGCCGATGCGGCAATCATGACAGTGACCAGCAACAGGGCAAGCAGGCGGTGCCTAGACATTCCTCTCGTCATTCCCTTCAGGTGGCGGATTGATGGCCTGTTGCTGCATCAGCAGTGTCAGCAAAGATGATGAAACAGGCCTCTTTCGGGGCAGCTGACGACCGCAGACTTCGGCTGCCGGCCAGATACCAATCAGGGCATTGCTGAAGAATACCTCCTCGGCAGCCAGCAAATCGTCAGTGGTCAAGACAGCACTTTGGCAGGCAATACCCTGACTGTGCGCAAGCTCCAGTATACGCCCGCGGAGAACGCCGAGGATGCCGCAATCCACAATCAAAGGTGTCAATAACAGGCCGTCCTTGAGCAACCAGAGATTAGTCATCGTACCACTCACAGGCCTCCCCTGAGCATCGAACAACAGGCCTTCGGCGATCGCTGGATCACGCCACTCTGCCCGAGCCAACACCTGTTCAAGGCGATTCAGGTGTTTGATCCCGGCCAGACGAGGCTGGGCCGCCAGGCGCACATCACAGGCACGTACACGGATACCCTGATACCAGTTCGCGGCGGGCCACTGCGGCCAGGGGTAGCGACTGATAATACGGCGACAACCAACCCCTGCGGCGGGACGGTAACCGCGCTGACCCTGGCCACGCGTGAGGATAATCTTGATCACGGCCCGTTCCTGGTGAGCTGCCAATTGACGGACTTCAGCAGCCAGTTGCAGCCAGTCGGGGGCACTGATCATCAAGCGCGCGCAGGCCCAGTCGAGTCGTGCCCGATGGCGCGGCCAGAGCAGGGGCTCGCCAGCCCTGACCGCCAGCGTGGTAAACAGGCCATCACCGTATTGCAGCCCACGATCAGAAACGGCCAGCTGTTTGCTCAGCTCACCATCAACCAGCGTCACTGCCTCAGTCATGGTCATTGCCAGCAAACAGTGTCATGAGTAAACCGCGTGCCTTGTCGCGCGTTTCCTGCAGTTCCTTGTCAGCTGGCGAATCGGCGACGATACCCGCTCCGGCACGCAGGCTGATGACATTCCCACGGCGCTCAAGGGTGCGAATCAGAATATTCAGATCCATGCTGCCATCCCTGTTCAGATAGCCCATAGCACCGGTATAGGCGGCCCGTGGCGTGGCTTCCAGCTCGGCAATGATCTCCATGCAGCGGACTTTTGGGCAACCGCTAATTGTGCCCCCGGGAAAGACTGCCCGGATAACATCACCGGGACGACAATGCGGGCGTAACCGTCCACGAACATTGGAGACGATATGGTGAACATGCTGGTATGACTCCAGGCCCATCAGTTCATCGACAATCACTGTTCCCGGCAGGCAAACACGGCCGAGATCATTCCGTTCGAGGTCAATCAGCATGACATGTTCTGCCCGCTCTTTCGGATGCGCCAACAGGCGTGCGGCAAGTGCCTGGTCATCAGCCGTATCAGCACTGCGAGGACGTGTGCCGGCAATCGGTCGTGTGGTGACCGTGCCATCACGAACAGAGACCAGCCTCTCCGGTGATGAACTGATCAATGAGTAGCTCTCATCAATACGCGCCAAGGCGGCAAAGGGAGCAGGATTATTCTGCCGCAGACGCCGGTACAGACAGTCGTCATAATCGACCTCCA
>JALWQD010000404.1 GCA_026994735.1 Gammaproteobacteria bacterium
GTCGTCCTGAGCTATCGCAGCTGTGTCTTGATATGGGCGCAGATAGCGTGATTATCGGCGCAGATGAAAGCCATGACGCTTCTTTTGATACCGTTTTCGATACCACAGGCAGCCCCGAAGGTCTCGCTACCGCACTGCGGCTGGCACGGCATCGTGTGCACCTGAAGTCGACGCATGGGCGCTCGGTGATGGCCTTGAACCACCTGAGCGAGATGGTTGTCGATGAGTTATCTCTGGGCCCGGTTCCGCACGGGCCAGCAGTCCTTGGGGAGCGTGAAAAGTTTTCGTTGACACTGGGTTTTCCGCAGCATTTGCTTGCCCTGCCCTCTGTTCCGGCAACGATTATTGCGGCAATGAAAAGTGATTGGACTGGGCTGCATTGTCGTCAGGATTCATTGGCCAAGGTTGCGCGTCAATGTGTCCGCGATGGCTTGCAAGGGCGCTATGATGCCGTTGTTGTCAGCAGTCTGGAGGAAGTGGATGCTGTTATTCGCCCCCAGCCTGGCCAGGCGGCATCACTGTTGCGGCCGGGCGGCCATATCCTGCTCAGTTGTGAGCAAGCAGACTCGTTGCTCGTAGAAGCCATCTGTGGTCGCGGGCTGCTGTTGCAAAGTTCGCGTTGTGGCGATTTTTCCCAGGCCATTGCCTTGCTGGAGCAGGAGCCATCGATGCTGGCACGGCTGGCCAACGGTATGATCAGCCATGTCTATCCTGTGCAGCAGATCAATGATGCCTTTGCGATTGCTGGCGATTCAGCGCAGGCAATCAAGGTCGTCGTCAATACACTGGATGATGGCCGCTAGATTCAGTCGCTGCGGTTACCGGGATTTGGCATCCTTGGCCAAGTACCGGTAGACTGGGTGCCTGTTTTGTTCTGAGTGTGTTGTCTCCATATGGCCTCGTATTCCTGCCCCAACTGTAAGGCTTCATCTGTCTCCAGGAAGAATAAATTTCTCGCCGGGCATTGGAAGATTATTCATTGTGATCAATGTGATGCTCGTTTGTGCGCAACGCCGATCGTGTTGGCATTGGCGTATATGATCTATTTCTGGGTCTTTGCCTGGTTTATAGGCTGGGCATTATTTGAGCAGATATGGTCACCCTTACTCTATTTGCTTCCCGCTTGGCTGATCCTCGAATTTCTCAGCATCCAGTTGCTGCCGATTTCGGTCATGAGACGGAAGAAAAGCTAGCCTTTAGCGGACGTCATGGCAGCTATTCTTGCACTGGGTATCGCGACGCTCGATATCATTTGTTCACTGGCAGCCTTTCCGCCGGAAGATGCCAAATTGAGAGCGCTCGGGCGGCGTATGGTCAGAGGGGGCAATGCGGCCAATACAGCCGTTGTCCTCAGCCAGCTTGGCCACCAATGCCGTTGGGCCGGGGCGCTGGCCCGTGATGCCGAGGCAGATCTGGTGTTGGCTGATTTCGCTCGTTACGGTATTAATGATGGCGATTGTTGCTGGCATGAGCAGGGGGCAACACCGACATCCTATGTCTGGCAAAGTCAGGCGACTGCTTCGCGAACAATCGTCCATCATCGCCAGTTGGCCGAGTTTTCACACGAAAATTTTCTGGCGCTGGATCTGCATGGTCTCGATTGGCTGCACTTTGAGGGCCGCCACTGTGAAGAGACGGGGAAGATGTTGGCGACAGCTCGCCAGCATGCGCCCGGTTTGCCACTTTCACTGGAAGTGGAAAAGTACCGCCCTGGCATTGAAGGGCTCTTTTGTGATCCGGATGTGACGATTTTTTCACGTGATTATGCGGCATATTTTTCCCTTGCGAGCGCGCCCGAGCTGTTGGCAATGCTGGCCTTGAAATACGGTGAGCGTGACCGGGTGTGTACCTGGGGTGAGCAGGGTGCCTGGAGTCGGGACAAAGACGGCCAGCTTAGCCATGCGGCGGCTGTTGTGCCGCCAAGACTGGTCGATACACTCGGCGCTGGGGATACCTTCAACGCCGGTTTGATTGATGCATTATTGGCGGGCAATACGCTTGCTGATGCTTGTCGCAGCGCTTGCGCGCTGGCCAGCCGCAAGTGCGCATATGAAGGTCTGGGGTTTCTGGCTGAGGCTACGCATGCAGGGGGTTAAGCCGGGACAGCATTTTTTGGCGGGAGCGGTCCCGGTCGTGAAGGATTGACCGTGGCGAAGCGTGTCCATGTCGTGTGATTTGCGCTGAGGTTGCGCTGTTCCTTGCTGCTGGCGACGGCAAAATGACTTCGGAGTGGTGATGATATGATCAATATTTACGATAAAAAGGGCTTCGTACCCTTGCTGAGGATTAATGAGGAAACCCTGGTAGGTATTGACCTGGCGGCAGCAGAATTGCCTGAAGCGAACCTGATTGAAATGGATCTCAGCGGCGCTTGTTTGCGTGGCGCAAATCTGGCCAATGCGGACTTGCGCTATGCTCGTTTGGTCGCTGCAGATCTTTCCCGGGCCTGTCTGACAGGGGCAGAAC